>DATMSL010000530.1:0-7054 GCA_035565435.1 Dyadobacter sp.
TTGAACAAAAGGATGACAAAACCACCGGATATGTAGGAGACACCGAAAAGCAGGAGATGAAAGAGCTGACCGTGGATCAGGAAAAAGTCGCATTCACCGTCGAGAACCAGGCAGGCGTTTTCAAATACAGTTTCATGCAAAAGGGCGATACGCTTAACGGCATCGTGTCTTCCCAATACGGGGATTTCCCGATCAAAGCCGTGAGAGAACCCAAGAAATAACGGAAGTTGTTCCGGGGAACGTTTATAGAAGTACGTTCCCCGGAGCATCAATATCCTGCAACCTGCCCGTCTTTACGCATTTCCGACGCGCCGTGGTATACTTTCTCGGCCTGATCGACCAGAATGGCCTGGTAACCGCCGAAAAAATCCTTATCCGCCAGCTGGTGCCCTTTGCGCACCAATGCTTCACGGACCTGCGCCGGGATGCCGCTTTCAAGCGCCACTTTTCCCCCGTCCGACATCATAGTTCCAATCGGTTCGCTGCTGCCCGAATGCGCGAAACGGGCCGCATCGCCGGCTTCCTGCACGTTCATACCGAAATCCAGGATGTTGCAGAGGATCTGCAAATGCCCCTGCGGCTGCATGGCACCGCCCATTACGCCGAAACTGAGGAACGGCTTTCCATCTTGGAGCACAAAACCCGGAATGATGGTATTGAATGGCCGCTTCGCGGGCGCGTACACATTGGCATGCCCGGGCGTGAGGCTGAAACTGCTGCCACGGTTGTGGAATACAAAACCCAGCCCGTCGGGCACCATTCCGCTGCCGAATTCGAGCATATTGCTCTGGATGAGCGACACCATATTACCCTCGGCATCGGCGACGGTGAGGTACACCGTGTCGCCGTCTTTCAGCACCGACTGACTTGCCCGGAACTTCGCAGAAGCCCTGTCCGGATTGATCAGCGCCCTGCGTTCGGCGGCATATTGGTCGGATAGCAAGGTCTGCAACGGGATTTTGGCAAAATCCGGGTCGGCATAATAGCGGGCGCGGTCCTCGAATGCCAGTTTTTTGGCTTCGATCAGCAAATGCAGGTACTCGGCACTGTTATGACCAAGCTTTTTCAGATCATAGGGTTTCAGGATATTCAGCATTTGCAGCACGGAAATGCCCTGTCCGTTCGGCGGTAGCTCGTACACGTCATAACCCCGGTAATTCACCGAAACCGGTTCCACCCAGGTACTTTTCGTCGCAGCCAGATCCTCCTTTCGGATAAACATGCCCGTTTTACGCGCATAGGCATCGATCCGGTCGGCTATCTCGCCTTTGTAAAACACGTCACTCCCCTGTTTGGCGATCTTTTCATAGGTAAATGCCAGATCCGGGTTTTTGAAAACCTGCCCATGGCGCGGCGCGGCGCCGTTAATGAGGAATGTTTTGCCAAAATTTTCAAATTCTGTAATGTCCTTCTGTTCTTTCAGGCGCTTGTGCGCGACATCCCACGAGTAGGCGATCACCTCGGGCACCGGCGCGCCTTCCCGCGCGAATGCAATCGCGGGAGCGAGGACCTCCGCCATTTTCAACTTGCCAAAGCGCTCGTGCAATGCGAACCAGCCGTCCACGGTCCCGGGCACCGAAACCGACAGCGGACCATACAGCGGCATTTGCGTCCGGTCGCCCAGTGCAGATTTCAGTTTTTCATAACTAAGTCCCCGAGCCGAACGGCCGCTTGCATTCAGCCCATAGAGTTTTTTGTCCTTAGCCGACCATACGATCGCGAACAAGTCGCCCCCGATGCCGCAGTTGTTAGGCTCCATTACACCCAGTGCAGCATTCGCCGCAATGGCCGCATCCATGGCCGTGCCACCCTTTTTGAGGATATCGAGCCCGGCCTGGGTGGCGAGCGGATGGCTGGTAGCCACCATGCCGTGCATAGCCAGCACCGGGCTGCGCGATTCGAAGTTGGACCCGCTGATACGATCGCCCCGGCCTGTCTGTGCCGACGTGTTCGTCCAAAAGATGACCTGGGACACCAGCAGCGCACCGATCATCCGGAAATTCATTTTAAGCATGGATAGTAAAAATTCAGGCGGTTACGTGTCGGTAAAGGCGGTCAGGATACTTTGCCGAGTTTCATTGTTTCAGGGTCCCAATTCACCACGGTATTCTCGAAATAGCTCTTGTTGGAAAGCAATGCCGGACCGGCGGCACGGAAACCGAAAACGGCATCTTCCAGCACTTTCTTATTGTTGCGCATGGCTTCAAAGAATATCGCGAAATGATCCAGCCGGTCGTCGTAGCCTTGCGGCGCCTTGTATTCCTGCATGTCGGGCTCGGACATTTCAGGGCGCGAGGGGTACTTATTATTGTAATCTACCAAAAACTTGTCTTGCAATGCTTTCGGGAACGTATCGATCGTGTAACCCGGCGCGGCCGCCATTTTCTTCCGCTTCACCGTTACCGTATTCCCCGAAAGCGTGATCTGCCCGTCGGTACCGACAAACCGGAAGCCCGATCCGCCGCCGGAGCCGTCGGCAAAATTCACCCGCAAAGTGAGGTTGAATGCCGGGTGTGAAGCCGTTTTGGGGTAGTCATAAATGCCCAGCATGACATCCGGCACGTCACGGCCGTCTTTCCAGTACCGCAAGCCGCCGCTGGTCATAATGCGCGTCGGGCCTTTGGAATCGAGGATATAATGCATGCCTGAAAACAAATGCACGAACAAATCGCCCGCTACGCCCGTGCCATAATCCTGGTAATTGCGCCATCTGAAAAAACGCAGCGGATCATAAGCCATTTTCGGGGCCTTGTCGCTCAGGAAGCGGTTCCAATCGACGGTCTGCGGCGAAGCGTCAGGCGGGATGGAGTATTGCCACGCGCCCTGTGCTGAATGGCGATCATAATATACTTCCACGAAATTCAGCTCGCCAATGGCGCCCGACTGGTAGAGTTCTTTGGCTTTGGCATAAATAATGGAACTCACGCGCTGGCTGCCGACCTGAAATACCTTTCCCGAATCGGACGCTGCCTTCATCATGTCATACCCCTGCTCGATCTTGTGCACCATCGGTTTTTCGCAGTAAACGGCTTTTCCGGCCTTCAGAGCCTGGATACCAATTTGCGAATGCAAATGGTCGGGCGTAGCGAGGATGATCGCATCGATATCCTTGCGGCTGAGGATTTCGTTGTAGTCTCGGGTCGTCTGAATGTCGTCACCGAACAGCTCCTTGGCGCGCACGAGGTGACCGTCGTACAAATCGGCCACGGCCATGAGCTTCACGCCCGGCACTTTCAATGCGGTGCGGGTGTCGCCCATTCCCATGATGCCGGTGCCAATACAGGCGATCTGGATGTTATCATTGGCGGCGAACCGGGGCTTTTCCCACGGGAGCTCCCGCGAGAAGATGCGCTCGCCTGCAAACAGGGGCCCGGATGCGGCCGTCAGCAGAGCGCCGCCGGTAAATTTCTTGATAAAACCTCTCCGGTTGTTTTCATTGTTGCTGGACATAATGCTTAATAAGTTGAGTTCAGGAAATGATGTACAAATTAGTGAGTGTACGATGGTGTTTTCAAAATAACAGGTTAAAAGTGCTTTTTGCATTGAGTACCGCCACGCTGGATGAGGACCAGCCGTTGAGCAAAATCGCGATAGTCGTCTGATGCTCCGGAAGATAAAATACTTTTCCCACAAACCCATACACATGTCCGTCGTGACCGATGGCGGTACCGTGGTCCGTTTCGATTTTCATCAATCCTAAGCCGTATTGCTTGTAGTATTTCAGCTCGTCGGGTAGTGTGCTCGGGTCGATATCCTGGTAGGTCTGCATGAGCGCGAGCGAGGCGGGCGACAGGATTTTTCCCGTCAGCAAGGCTTCGAGAAAAGTAGCCACGTCGCCTGAGGTAGAGATCATCCCGCCGTCCAGCTGTCCCTCGCCGCCTACTGCGTTATTATCTACCCAGGTCACTTCCTGCATGGTGCCGTCGGTTCCAAAGTAAGATTGGGTGAGCGAGGCCGGCAGAACCACGCTGGCGGAGGTATTATGCAATCCCAGCGGCTCTATTGCTTTTTCGCGGACAATATGATAGGCGCTTTTTCCGGTCACAGTCCGGATGATCTCCGACAGCAACAAGTAATTGGTATTACAATAATTGCCCCTGCCCAGCGGGAAATCGGCTGGTTTGTCGTACACTAACGCGAGGTTCTGTGCTGCCGAGTACTTCACGATGCGCCCGTTGGCAATGCCTTCGATCGTCTCATCGCCGAGATATTCCCGTACGCCCGACGTGTGGTTCAGGCATTGTTCGATGGTCGCCTGGCCGGCGTTGGCAATGCGGCTGGTTACTTCGGTCGGCAGGTATTGGCTGATCTTGTCGGTGACGGAAAGCCTCCCTTCCTCCTGCAACCGAAGAATAGTGACGGCGGTGAATACCTTCGACATACTGCCGATACGGAGGGTGTTCTCAGGACTCATGGCAACCCCTTTGCCTTTGTCGGCATAGCCGCCCGCACCTTGCCAGATGCCCTTCGGCGAGCGTACGGTTACACTCACGCCCGAGGCGCCCGCCTCCATGAAACGGGCAATGATGCGCTGGTACTTCTCCGCGTCGGGATGGTCTCCGGGCGGAACGTGATCGGTGGTGCAAGAGAGGAGTGTCCATATAGCCAGGACAGGGACAAGGAAAGCGGCGCGCAAGGCCATGCGGATGATCCGGGGCCGGGTTGGCCGGCGGGTAGTCTGGTTTTTCATCTTTGTCGATTAAATGTTCGGAACAAAGATGAAATCCGCGGCGCCAGGCATCGCCCCGTCGTGTAGGATGGCACGAAATTGATCGCCCGGCACCGCCGGTTCCTATTGAAGATGAATATCCTGCCGGGCCAAAAACTCGCTGGGCGACAGGCCGGTATGCTTCTTAAAATTACGATTAAAGGAGGTTTTGGAATTAAACCCGCATTCGAGGGCCAGATGCAGCAAAGTATACTTCTGGTTTTCAGGTAACCCGGCAATCCTGGTAAATTCGGCGATCCTCAGCGCATTGACGTAGTCGTAAAAGCTCTTATTACCAACCATGTTGATCACCTGAGACAGGTGGTTGGCGTTGGTACCAAGCCTCTCCGACAACTGTACCAGCGTGAGCTCGGGATCGGTGAAAAGCCGCTCGCGTGCCATTAACGCTTCCAGATTTCCGTAAATCAGCAGGGCTACATCGCGGCTCAATCCCGACCTCGCATACTTCGATTTTACCACAGCCTCCTGCACTGCATTACCTTCCTTTGCAAGCGGCTCCTCCGCTTCTGCCGCGGCCAGTGATGCAATTGTGCTGTCCGGCGCGGCGTTCCCCTGTTCCCACGCGAACCGGGATTGATCGGTAAAAATCCCTGTTTGCCGGATACCGAAATAGCCGATGAAGCATACAAACGCTACGACCGTCCCGAAAATATAGGCTTCGTCGTCGAGAAAGATCGTCAGCCAGATCACCGATATCCCCGCAATAAGGTACCGCAGCCAGGCGAGATTGATCTTTTCCGTATTGGAGAACTGCGCGTCGATGCGCTTCCGGTGCCTTTGCAGCCGCATCCACGAAGCCCATGCATACGATGTTCCTGAAAGTACGATCGTACACAGCAGTAATAGCTGCTGTGTACGAAATCCCTCCCCTTCATGCTGGTATACCCAAATCTTACGCTCGGCGGTCAGCATATAAAACGGTATGATATAGAGATAAGCCAGAACCAGGGGGACGAAATGGAGCAGCCGGTAGCGCCGTTTGTGCGTCAGCCGGGTAAGCTCGGAAGTATACAGGTACAGCAGCGGCCCGTACGCAAGCGGAAGCGGGATTTCCACACCCAGTAAATAGGGGAATTGCAGGTACTTCCCGCTCGTGACGGAATAATACAGCCCCAGATGCACCCCAATCAGCAGCAACCAGATCAGCAACACATAATCGGCACTGGTTTTATGGTGCTTACCCCACAAAATAACAGCCAGAAAGAAGGTAATTGCCAGCCCTATCAGACTCAACATATTCGATGATGGAAATGGGAACGCGGTTAGTGCTGGCTAACTTAACGATTTTTGCAGGAATCGCGCCATCCCCGGCTAAACGACACCCAACGAAAAAATCTTCTCCAATTGCTTTTGATTAACGCGGGCGGGCGTCGCTTTCATGATCAGATTACGCAAGCCGATCATCAACGGATTCCGCGCGTGCGCCACCTTGCCCAGGCGCCAGCTCATATCCACGATGTAATGCGCCTTCGGCATGCGGACCGCAGGATACCGGCGAATGGCCTCGTCGAGCGAAACCCTTTTGACCAGTTCGCCTAATGCGTAGGCATCCTCGATGGCCTGGCATGCCCCTTGTCCCAGGTTGGGCGTGGTGGCGTGGGCAGCGTCGCCAATCAGGCAGGCGCGACCGGCACTCCATTGCTGCATAGGTCTCAGGTCAAAAATTGGCGCGGCGATCCACCCCGACGATGGGGTAGCCTTGATAATCTCCGCAACCAGCGGGTGAAAGTCCTTCAAAAAGGGGAAAATATCGGACGCCATGCCTGCAAGATCCTGGTCTATCAGTAGGTACCAGTATACTTGCCGGTCATTCAACCTGACGAATCCGAAGCGCTTCCCTTTTCCCCAGGCCTCGTTCAGTTGGTGATGGTAGCATTCGGGGAGTTCGAAGTCTGTCACGCCCCGCCAGCAGTTTTGCCCGGCATCCCGCAGCTCGCCATTTCCGAACAACGCGCTTCGCACCCGTGAACGGAGGCCGTCGGCACCAATCAGATAAGCTCCTCCGGCCACGGTACCATCTTCGAAAGACAGCTCGTAAACACTTTCCGTTTGCGAAATGGTTTTTAGCCGTTTGTTCAAAACAATGTGTTCTACGCCCACCGCATTGACCAAAACCCTGTGAAGATCGGCACGGTGAATGGCGATGTTATACAGGCCTGATCGCTCCTCGAACCATCCGAGGTCGTTGGAAGCTATCGGGGTCAAATCAGGGCGGGTAAGGTTCATTACCGAAATCCGGTTTCCAAGTGCACCGGCTTCGTCGGCAATCCCCCACATGCGGAACGCCTGCATGGCGTTGTTAGCAATCATAATACCCGCCCCGAC
>DATMSL010000531.1:0-10140 GCA_035565435.1 Dyadobacter sp.
AACAACAACAACAACGCTTACACTTACCTGCAAATCGCAGATGGTACAACCCATGAAAGATTTGTCAAATCGCTGGAAAAACTGAATGGCCGTTTGTTGCAGCAAAAGCGATTTCAAAACGAGCGGGTGATCGCACAGAAAATCAGCGACATACACCTCTACTCTCATAAAACATTTGAAACCGAAACCAACGGCGATCCGCACTCGGTGTACATGCTGCTGGGAGTGGCGGTGCTCGTGCTGCTGGGCGCTCTGGTCAATTACGTGAACCTGACCACGGCGAAGGCCCTGGACAGAGCCCGGGAAATCGGCGTCAGAAAGGCCGTTGGGTCCAACCAGCGCCAAATCAGGATGCAGGTATTGGTCGAAACTGTTTTCGTTAACCTGCTTGCAGGAGCATTGGCCGTCAGCATGGTAGCAATTCTCGAACCAGCCTTTATTAATGTGACCGGGCTGCCGAAAGGTTTCCATATGTTTGGTGATATATTTTTCTGGAAAAGTGTAGGAGCATTCCTCCTGCTTAGTGTGACACTGTCAGCATTTTATCCGTCCATTGTACTCGCGTCGTTCGAGCCTGTAAAGGTGCTGAAAGGTAATTTCTCGACTTCTGTTAAAGGGGCTTTTCTCCGTAAGTCGCTGGTCGTTTTTCAGTTTGTCGTGACATTGATATTGCTGGTACAGACGGTGGTTGTCTACCGGCAGGTGAAATACCTGCGGGAGCAGAAACTGGGGCTCAACATGGACCACACGCTGGTGGTGAAGGCGCCCGCGGGAGTCGATAGACGGGACGATTACAATGCTTTCCGGCAAATGCTGCTCGAACAGTCGCAGGTGAAAGCGGTTTCGTTTTCGGGTACTGTGCCGGGAATGGGAACGGCCGGGATGGGAACAACAACGGGCATCAATCTTTCAGGCGCTATCAAAAAAACGTATTATAATTTCCGCGTTACGGCCATCGATACGGCATTTATCGATCAGATGGACATCCGGCTGCTGGCCGGCAAAAATTTCGACGGGTCGACCAGGCTGGGTTTCCCGGACACGACCGACAGGCAACTGATCGTCAATATGGAAACGCTCAGGTTATGGGAGATCAAAACCCCGCAGGAAGCCATCGGCAAGCGGGTCGATCTATGGGGAAACCAGGCTACGATCAGGGGCGTAGTCGCCAACTATCACTACGATTCCCCGAAGGTGCCTCATATTCCCATTATCCACTTGTATTCGCCGCGGTTTGACCACTATGCCAGCGTCAAATTTGCCGGTGGCAACCCAAGCGATCAATTGGCTACCCTGAAGCGGGCTTATCAAGCCAACTTCCCCTATTCGCCCTTCACTTACTTCTTTCTGGACAGCGAATATGACAAGCAGTACAAAACTGAGGACCGGTTCCGCCAGGTTTTTGGTTTTCTTGCCATCATCGCCGTTGTAATTTCCTGCCTGGGACTGTTCGGCCTGGCTACATTCACCGCTTCCAAACGGACGAAAGAGATTGGCATAAGGAAAGTAATTGGTGCAACCACGGGCAACCTTGTCGTGCTGCTTTCCAAAGACTTTTTGAAGCTCATACTCCTTGCTACGGTGATTGGATTGCCTCTCACTTACTTTCTGGCCAGCGCATGGCTCGACAATTATGCCGCTCGCACCCAACTCACGTTTTACATGTTTGTCGGCCCGGCAGTTACGATGCTCCTGATGGTGCTCGTTTCGATTGGAAGCAAAACGATAGCCACCGCGTTGCTAAATCCTGTTAAATCGTTACGGAGCGAGTAAGTTACACGCGCCTTATCTCCCATTTTATTCGATCCGCTGATTTTGCATGATCCGCAATTACTTTAAGATAGCCTGGCGCAACCTTGCCGGGAACAAAACCTACTCCATAGTAAACATAGGCGGGCTTTCGCTCGGGATAACGGTGGCAATGCTTATAGACCTTTGGATCTACGACGAATTCTCTTACAATAAATGTCATCAAAACTATCACCGCATTGCCCGGGTGCTGCAACAGCAAACGCTGGACGGAGAAGTTCATACGGGGCCCAATGTCCCGGCGCCACTATTTACGGAATTGCAAACCAACTTTGCAGCTGATTTTGAGCGCGTAGTGATTACTTCCTGGCTTCAACGCCATACACTCACCTATGCGGGAACCAGCTTCACTCGGCCCGGTAACTTTATGTCACCCGGCGCGGCGGAAATGCTTTCTCTTAAAATGATACGCGGAAGCGCTTCCGGACTCAAAGATCCTGCTACAATCCTGTTGTCCGAATCGACTGCAAAAGCGATTTTCAAGGATTCTGACCCAACGGACAAGATGATGAAGATCAACAGAGACCTGGATGTGAAGGTTGCAGGGGTTTACCAGGATATTCCGTACAATTCAGAATTTCACGAACTTGCCTTTATCGCTCCGTTTGATCTGTTTGCTACTTCGACCACCTGGGTAAGAGAAGCGGTGGCAGACGGTGATTGGCAAAGCAGTTCCTTCCAAATCCTGGCCCAGCTTTCGGAGAAAGCCGATTTGCAGACCTTATCAGACAGGATCAGAGACATTAAAGCAAAAAAAGCCGGCAACAGTGAATTGAAGTTCAAGCCGCAGATCCTGCTGCATCCTATGAGCCGCTGGCACCTGCACTCGGAATGGGTGAATGGTAGCAATGTCGGAGGGCGCATTGGCTTTGTGTGGCTTTTTGGAACGACCGGGATAATTGTGCTGCTTCTTGCCTGCATTAATTTTATGAACCTGAGTACTGCACGTTCGGGACAACGCGCCAGGGAAGTGGGAATTCGAAAGGCAATCGGCTCATTGCAGCAGCAGCTCGTTGGTCAGTTCCTTAGTGAATCATTCCTGGTCGTATTGTTTGCCCTTCTTTTTGCATTGGTACTAACCCGCCTGGCATTGCCCGCCTTTAATGAAATTGCGGACAAGCAAATGGTCATTCCCTGGAAAGATCCCATCTTCCTCACGAGTGTTGCCGTGTTCGCACTCCTGACGGGATTGATTGCAGGCAGTTACCCTGCCTTCTATTTATCATCTTTTGAGCCAATCAAAGCGCTCAAAGGCAAATTGGGCCGTTCCGGACATCTACCCAGAAAAGTCCTGGTGGTAGTTCAGTTCACGGTTTCTGTGATATTGATGATCGGGACGATCGTGGTTTACAAGCAAATCTTATATGCCAAAAATCGTCCGATCGGCTACACCAGGCAAGGTCTGCTGTCGATGCTGGTAACCAGCGCCGATATTCACCGCCATTTTGATGCTGTCCTCGATGATTTGGTGAAAACCGGGGCGGTAACCTCGCTGGCGGAATCACAGGCTCCCCCTACTGAGGTGTTTTCAGCCAATATCGGTTTCGACTGGAAAGGTAAAGATCCCGCCCTGCATTCAGAATTCGCGACAATTGGGGTTTCACATACTTTTGGAAAAACAGTCGGCTGGGAGTTTCTCGCCGGGCGTGATTTTTCCCGGACATTGGCAACGGACTCTTCCGGGATTGTCGTCAACGAGGCAGCGGTCAAGTTCATGGGACTTGCCAAACGCAACCTGAACGATGCCGTCGGAGAAGTGGTCACCTGGGATGGAAGGCGTTTCAGGATCATCGGAGTGATTAAAGATATGATCATGGAATCGCCATACGATCCGGTCAAAAAGTCGATATTCTTCATTCTTCCGAAAGGCGGCAGGTTTATCACCGCAAGGCTCAATCCTGAAACCAATGCCGGTTTTGCATTGAAAGCCATTGAAGCCGTATTCAAAAAATATAGTCCCGACTCCCCCTTCAATTACCAGTTTGCTGATCAGGAATATGCGTTGAAATTTGCGGCTGAGGAACGGGTTGGCGTACTGGCAGCAATATTCACGGTCCTGGCGATCATCATAAGCTGCCTTGGACTTTTTGGAATGGCATCATTTATGGTGCAGCAACGCACAAAAGAGATAGGAATCCGGAAAGTGATGGGGGCTTCCCCTGCCAGTTTGTGGCAGCTGCTTTCCGTCGACTTCGTTATTCTTGTAGCCGTCTCATGCGCGCTGGCAACGCCCGTTGCGTGGTACATCGTGAATCAATGGCTCAAAAAATATGCCTTTCACACCGATGTTTCGTGGCTGATTTTCGTAGCGGCGGCCTCCGTGATGCTTGCAATCACTATTTTTACCATAAGCTACAAGACCATTCGGGCCGCATTGCAAAATCCTGTAACAAGTTTGCGGATGGAGTAATCATTTTCATATTTCTTGTAATCCGTCATGAATAACACAAAACTACCGCGATGGCAACCGTGAAATAGAACCCAGCCGACAAAATGCGGTAAGCAATGTGATTGGTTAGTGGATAACCTCCCAATGGTGGAGTATTTTTCCGGATTTCATCCTGAAAATTCTTTTACCCGAAATACCTTCCGCCGCTCCTGAGCTGCGCCAGCTAAGTGTAAAGTCACAAATGATGAGGTCGTCACATTCGACTAGTTTGTTGACCACGGTCTGATGTGACAGCATCGATTTAAGCTTTCCCAGGTAAAGCCGGGTCCCCGTGCGGTTTTGTAATAGCGGCACGGGAATCGAATAGTCGACAAATTCTTTGTGCAGGAAATCACCCAGCCTTTCCAGACATCTCTGATTCCAGACCACACGGATAAATTCCAGGATCACCTCTTGGTTAGTTGACAGCTTACCGGCCTCATCCTCCCTCTTTTCAACTAGTAACTTCATAAGCGCCATGTTTTGGATATATTCATTGAAGCAAAATACGTCCCCGCAATCCGCAGGGAGTATTTTTCAGTACCGGCAGTTTTGTTAAGCCTAACATCACTGTTTAAACATCCATCTCCACAAAAGATCTTGCTGCTTCAATATTCTAGGGTATCGTAATACTTTTTGTTTCCGTTGTATGAGCCGAGAAGATGCCCAATGCCCCGTTGGAGATATTGCTCGGCGGGTTGTTCGGGGCGATGCCTCCGCCCGGACCGCTGTCCCCGATCAGCGCGAGCGTCTTATAGTAAAGCGCCACCCTGGCATCAACGCATTGCATTTTCAGTGTGATCAAATCCCCGCGCTTCAATTTCAGATCTTCGTCATCGCTCAGTTCGAGGCGTGCGGTGTTCTTTACACCGTTCTTCACTTCATCATTCTGAATAAAATGCTGGTTCATCAACTTGTCGTTCGCTGATAACTCGAACCGATAATTATTTCCCCTTTCAGCCGGGTCGCCATATTCGGGAATAATGTTGAACTCGGTTTCTCCGCCGAACACGACTTCTTCTACTTTTATCCCGTCAAATGGAACCCGCGCCGGCATGGTGCTCTGCGCGGTGTAAGTTTGATTTTCAGCGGTGACGGTCATCGTGTAAGTCCTGCCCTCTACCCCCTTTAAGGTTTTGGTATGATAAATCCCGCTCCCCTGCGCGCTGAGCGTATCGGAGTTGCCTGCGTTATCGCTGATGATTACCACCGCATTATCGATTGTCGGATAAGCGCCGGTCTCAGTGAGCGCAATCGATTTGCGGATTTTTACCGTGTGAGGACCTTGCAGGTTGCTGATATTGGCTTCAATCACAATCCGGGATTGGTTACCCTTGTAATCCAGCTCCACTACTTTCTCGCAACTTGTCAGAAACAAAGCGGCGGCGGCGGCCTTGAGCATACTTTTCATATGTTAGAATTTGAAATTATAACTGATACTGGGAACCCACTGAAATAGCGATGTCTGAACCGCGTCGATTTTCTGAGGATTGACCTTGTTTTCCTTGAAAGTCATCATGTATGGATTTTTGCGCCCGTACACGTTGTACAACCCAAAACTCCATGACCCCTGAAATCTTCTGCGAGACTGCCGTTCGTAGGTAGCGCTCAGGTCCAGACGGTGCGTAGCAGGCATGCGGTCGGCATTACGGCTGCTGTATTGGTAGATAACCTGGTCGTTGAGCACATATTTGCCGGTCGGGAATGTGACCGCATTGCCGGTGTTATAAATGAAGGTCCCGGACAGCGTCCATTTCGCAGAGAGCTCGTAAATACCTACCACCGACAAATCATGCGTCCGGTCATGCTTGGCATTGTACCATGCGCCATTGTTGATGCCGTTGATCTGCCGCTCGGTCTTCGAGAGGGTATAACCGATCCAGCCTGTCAGCTTGCCGGTTTTCTTTTTGAGCAATATTTCCAGACCATAAGCCCTGCCCTTTCCGAACAGCAGCTCACTTTCGATGTCGGGAACCGTGTTGATGTCAGCGCCGTCGCGGTAGTCGATCTGGTTTTTCATCAATTTATAATAGGTCTCCGCATTGAGTTCGTAAGCATTGTCATCGAAATTCCTGCTGTAACCGACGCTGAACTGGTCGGCAACCCCGGGTTTAATATTGTAGCTGTTTCCCATCCATTGATCCGTCGGACTGCCGCCGGTGGAATTGCTCATCAGATGCAGGCTCTGCGTGTTGCGTGCATAGCCCGCCTTCACACTGGAAACCTCGTCCAACCGGTAATTGGCCGACAACCTGGGCTCCCAATTGGAATAGGTCTTACCCACTTTCCCTTTCGCGAGCTCAACCGACCTCACCAGCTCGTTGTTACGGTATATGTTATACGTATCCCCTCCCAGCACATTGTAAAAAGAGAACCTGAGGCCGTAATCCAGGGTCAGCTTTTCTGTGGCTTTGTATGAATTGGACACGTACACCGCATTCTCTAATCCCTTGCGGTCTTTCTTCGTGCTGATAATGTCGGTTCCTCCCGCCCTGGTAGGTGTAATGGTATGGTGTATGATATTAAAACCAAAGCGAATGTTGTTCTTCACATTGGCGAAATATGTAAAGTCCTGTTTAAGGTTCAGGTCTTTGATGTGGGAGTTAAAGTTGGTTTCAGCGCCGTCGCTTTTGAAACCTACGTTAAAATCATAATTGCTGTAAATGAAGGAGGTGTTCGAAAACAACTTGCTGCCAAGCACGCTGTTCCACCTTAAAGTACCGGTTGAATTTCCCCATTTACTTGAAAACAAAGTCGAAATCCCCAGCACATCCTTGCCAAAATAACCTGAAAAGAAAAGCTTGTTTTTGTCATTGATTTCCAGGTTGGCTTTCATGTTCAGATCATAAAAATACAGCTTCGTGTCTTTCAGGTCCGAGGAGAGTTTGGCAAACACATCCGCATAAGTGCGCCTGCCGGAGACGATAAACGACGACTTGCTCTTTTGAATGGGCCCTTCTATGGTTAACCGACTGCTGATCAGGCCAATCCCTCCGCTCACCTGGTAGTTTTTATTATTCCCCTCCTTCATTTTCACATCCAATACCGAGGAGAGCCGCCCCCCGAACTGCGCCGGGCTGTTGCCTTTGATGATTGTGGCGTCCTTGATCGCATCGCTGTTGAAAGTGCTGAAAATACCCAGCAAATGGGACGCATTGTACACGGGCGCCTCGTCGAGCAAGATCAGGTTCTGGTCGGTCGCACCGCCCCGTACCGAAAACCCATTCGATCCTTCCCCATTGGATTTCACGCCCGGCATCAGCTGAATGGTTTTTACCAGATCTTTTTCACCGAATACGACCGGGATCTTGGCAGCCGTCTTCATATTAAGCGTCTCGGTCCCCATCACCGCCTGCGTGAGATTATCATCGTCCCTTTTGGAGGTTACCACCACCTCCTGCAAGCTGATATCATCGGACAGGTCTACATTGACTTTCGCGTTGGCTTCCAGGTTAACAGCCACCGTTTGCTGCTGGTAGCCCACATAGGAGAACCGCAAAGTGTACCGCCCTTTCGGAAGGGAGATCGAATAGAAACCGTACTCGTTGGTGATTACCCCCATGGCGGGCTGTTCGGCCACTACTACCGTTACACCTATCAGCGTTTCGCCCGAAGATTTCTGTTTGACTGTCCCGCTTACCGTATATTTGGATTGCGCCATCAGTAAGGTCGAACCAAATAGTAGCAAGAGATTTGTTAAAATCACTTTCTTACACTTCATGAATACAAACATTTTTTTGATCGTTTTTCGCGCCGCGAACCGAACGCGATACAAATGTGTGATCTCAAAAAGGCCTGCAAAAATTAATGAGAAGAAGGGCTGGATTTATGCGATAAATGCGCCGGCAGGCTATTCCTCGCAGGTATAGCGGCTGAAAAACTCCTCAGCATAAGTACGTCCGATAGGAAACTCCTGCCCCGCCATGTAAATCACGGTGCCGCGGACGGCTTCAATTCTGGCGAATGGCAGGATGTAGCTCCGATGCACCCGTACGAAGTCACGGGCACTGAGCTTCTCCATCATGTCCTTCATCGGCATGCGTGCGACGATCGGCTTTCTGCCGGTGGCATGTATTTTCAGATAATCCGCCAGTCCTTCTATATAAACAATATCGGCCAGCGGCACCTTCACCAAACTAAAATCAGAACGGACAAACAGGTTCTTTTCCGCACCTTCATTCTTTTTATAGATATAATCGAAATAATCCATTGCCCTGGCAACGGCCTGCGAGAACCGTTTTTGATTGATCGGCTTCAACAGGTAGTCGATCGCGTTCAATTCATAACTGGTTACGGCATATTCGCTGAATGCAGTGGTAAAAATCACCATCGTATTCTGCCTGAGCGATTTCACCAGGCTTATCCCCGTCATCGAAGGCATCTGTATGTCGCAGAATAGCAGGTCTACCGGAAATTTATTCAGGTAGCGCAGTGCCTCGCTGGGCTGCGTGAAGGTTTTCTGCAAATGGATGCCCTCATGTTTGTCGCACAGCGACCTGATCACATTCAGGGCGAGCGGTTCGTCATCTATGGCAATGGCTGTTATCATTGTAAGTCGATGTGCAGGGAAACACTAAACTCCTTTTCCGCGTCATGGATCGTCAGCAAATACCTGGACGGATAAATCAAATTCAAGCGGTGCCTGGTATTCTCGATCCCTAACCCGCTCCGTTCTGAAATATCCCGCTGGATGTCCACCTTATTATTAACCACGCTCAATTGAAATTCGGTATTACTGATCTTGATTTCTATCCTGATACGGCTTTTCTGCTCCGAGTTGACGCCGTGCTTGAAAGCATTTTCAACGAACGGAATCAGCAGCATCGGCGCGATCCTGAGAGCAGGGATGTCGTCCGGGCAATCATAGTCGAGCTTTACGCTTCTGTCCAGGCGCAGTTTCTGCAATTCGATATAGTTGCTGATGTAGTTGATCTCATCTTCCAACAATACAAAATCCTGCTGCGTATCCTTGGTGGTATAACGCATCATTTCAGACAATTTATCGATCATATCTGCCGCTCGGGGCGAGGTGTCTATCGCGATGGCATAGATATTGTTCAGTGTATTAAAAAGGAAATGGGGGTTGATCTGGGATTTAAGGGAAGCGATCTGGGCGGAGAGCTTTTCGCTTTCAGCCTGCCTCAACCTGTTGTAAATCGTCCAAAGAATGGAAGATACAATGGACAAAGACCACAGCAACAACGCATTTACGATAATGACGGGAAGGATTTTTTCTACAACCGGGTTGCTATGCAATGCCAGAACCGAATCAAAATCCGCAAAATACAGAATGCCCCAAAATACAGCTCCCGCCGCCAGGATCGCGCCCGTAAGCGCGCCGAAGTAGGCCCAATACCGCTTGGCGAGCAGATACCTCGGTATCAACAAAAAGTAATTGATATAAAATATCGCCAGTAGCAGCGAACTCAGCGCCAGACATAGGAACAGATACTTCCGGTCTGCGGAAGGGTCAAGCGCATTGAAAACCTGGTCGGTTGGGACATAAGGGATTACCAGCAACAAAACCCAAACCAGGGCATGCATGGCAATGGCGACGCGAGTTACTTTCATGAGTCATTAAATAATCCCCAAACCAATGATATTATTGCGTCCATCGCAAAAATTTGAGAAGAACGGGGATTATTTGTAGACCAATAAACAAAATTGACCGAAGCGAATCCCTTCGGTCAAAGTTAACTATTACATCACCTCGACTTTGGATCGAGGTCCCCGGGTTAATGCTTTTCCCTTTGCCGGATTTTTATTTTTTAAACACCTTGACTGATCTCGACCAGGTTGTGCCTTTTACGCGAACTATATATAAGCCCGGTTTAAGGGCGGCCCCCAAGGTCACTGTTTTGGTACTGCCTGAATGATTAACAGTTTCGACTGCATTACCCGCC
>DATMSL010000532.1:0-4377 GCA_035565435.1 Dyadobacter sp.
TGAAAAAACTTCATAACAAATTCGTCATCATACCGCTGCTGCTGGCATGCATGGTCTTTTCCTGTAAAGACCTGACGGAGCTCAATGAAAACCCGAACGGGGTAGCCCCGGAAACGGTAAACCCGAACCTGGTATTGCCGACGGTTTTAACAGAGGCTGCGAAATTGTACGTCAACCTGGGTTACCAGGACATCGCGGGCGTAGTGCAGCACACGCAAAAAGACGCATGGTCGAGCGGGCATAACGACTACGACTGGGGCGGCGACCAGAGCTGGAATGCCTATTACGACGTGTTGCGCAATAATGATCTCGTGTATCAACGGGCTGTCGCAGCGAATTACGAGTTTCATCAGGGGGTTACATTGGTGATGAAATCGTTCATGTTCGGTCTGATTACCGATCTCTGGGGCGATGCACCTTACACCAATGCACTGAAAGGCGAAGCCGGCTCGACAGCCGACATCCTGCCCTCGTTCGATAGCCAGGACAAGATCTACGCGGGAATTATCGCCGACCTGGAAAAGGCGAACGGACTGCTTTCCAAATCGAAAGCCGACTATGAGGGTATTGTTGACAATGTGGACGTTTACTATGGCGGAGATCCTGCCAAATGGCGTAAGATGGCCAATTCGCTTTTGCTCCGTTACTACATGCGGATTTCGGCCAAGCAACCTGACATTGCCAAGGCAGGTATCGAGAAAATCGTGGCCAATGCGGCAAATTATCCTATCATCACCTCTAATGCCGATGATGCTACCATGGGCTTCCCGGGAAACAGCGAGGCGGATTCATGGCCTGCAAACACCGTGATCGATGCCAGCGGAAGCAACTACCGCCGCATTAAAATGTGCGCTACGCTGGTAGAAAAATTGCAGACATTGAAAGACCCGCGCCTCGGAATCTGGGCCAACAAGGTGGAAATTCCATTGGTGGTAGATCCGACACAACCAGCCGGAACCGATAAAATTGTGGATGGCAAGCGGATCCTTTCGCCGGACAAAGTGAAGAATACATTGGTTGATACGGATCCGGAATATGTTGGTTTGCCGCCGAGTTTCTCGGCATTACCATCGGCCTATAACCTGAACCCGACACCGGGCCAGACGTCCTTCAATCCGCACGTGTCTTTTCTGAATAACATTTACAAAGCGGCAAAAGGCCCGTTGCTCCGCGCACGGCTCATCTCGGCTGCGGAAGTTAACTTCATCCTCGCCGAGGCTGCATTGAAAGGCTGGGCTGCCGGTGTGGCGAAAGACCGCTACGAAGCCGCTGTAAAGGCCTCGATGACAACCTGGACGGTAGGCGATAAGTATGCGGCTTACATTGCGACACCGGGTGTAGCTTTCGACAATACATTGAAACAAGTGCTCGAACAGAAATGGATCGCGAGCTGGACCGCTGCCACTGAAGCGTGGTTCGATTTCCGCCGGACCGGTCTGCCTGCTTTGAAAGCCGGCCCTGCGGCTAAGCGCGAAGTGTTGCCAGTGCGCTTCTATTACATGCAGGATGAGCTGCGTATCAACAAAACGAATGCGGAAGCTGCCGTAAGCAAGCTGGAAGTGACCAACTATTCGCAGGCCGACAACGGTAACAGCGCGTGGTCTAAACAATGGCTTTTGCAAGGAACCGGCAAGCCGTGGTAGTCATATTTGTTTTAAGGTGAGTATTTAAAACCGGGACTGTCGGGGCTATCCCTCAGTTCCGGTTTAGTTTTAAATAAGTAAACCCCTTCCAAAATGAAAGCCAGGAACATTCTCATTTGCTTTTTATGCCTGTGCCTGAGCAGGGTCACAGTCGGGCAGCATTTCAGGGCTGCGGCAGCTGTGCGGGTGATCACGCCCGATCCGCTTTTGCCGGTTTCCGGGGGGATTGGTACTCCAAAAAAAGCCACGCAAAAGAATGGGGAGTTATATGCGAGGGCATTTGTCATGGAAAAAGGGGCGGTCAGGATTGCTATTGTGAATGTGGATAACCTGGGCTGGCCGGCTGCATTGGGCAACAAATCGCGGAAGCTGATTAAAGGCATCGCGCCCGAGAACGTGCTCATAGGCGCTACGCATACGCATAGCGGGCCCGATGCTTATGGTTTTCCCAATGAGAAAGGGGAATCGTTTGCCGACATGGCCTATCTCGACCGTTGTGTTCAGCTAATCGCCGACGCTGTAAACGAGGCTGTTGGGAAACTGGAAGATGCTTCCTTGAAAATAGCGGTAGCTGATGCGAAGGGCAAGATTGCGTACAACTATTATGCAGACCAGCTTTACGATCCCCGCTGCGGTGTGATCCAGGCTGTTTCCAGTGCCGGGGCCAACAAAGGGAAATCCATTGCCACGCTCGTGAACTACGCAATGCATCCCGAAGTGATCGGGTCGGGGAGGGGAATTCTGAGTCCGGACCTTTGCGGGCCGCTATATGACCGCATTGAATCGCAGGGTGGAGGCATCGCCATTTTTATGAACGGCGCGCAGGGCGGCATGGTTACCGCCGACAACCGCCTTGAAAACGGGAAGGAAGCCAATGATTGGAATGAGTGCAAAAGGATAGGCGAACTGCTGGCCGATGAGGCGATGCGGATCGTGAAAGACGCCGCGGTGCAGGAAAACCCGGATGTTTATTGCATTTCCCGCAGGATTGAGTTTCCGGTGGATTCGGAGATCATGCGTTTTATCCTTCAAAAATCACCTGTTAAAAATGAAATGGCCGGCGACAACCGCATTGCCACGCAGCTTAACCTACTCAATATCGGCACCGCCCAGGTGCTGACGGTCCCGGGAGAGGCATTGCCGAATATTGGTTACTATGTCAAAAGACATATGAATACCAAACAGCCATTTCTCTTTGGACTGACAAACGATGCCTTCGGCTATATGCTCACAAAGGTTGATTTCAACAGTTTTAAACGGTATGAGTACGTGAGCCGGACAAGCCTCGGCGAAATGACCGGGGAGATTTATATGGAACAGGCATTGAAGTTAATAAAAGACAGCCCAGCTGCGACTGTGCAGACGGCCGCCGCAGCGGGCAAGTAAATCGATTTGTAACCCTAATACGAGTGATCATGTTTTTGAAAATAGCCGTTAAGTCCGTATTGCTGGCCCTCGTAGCGATCGTTTTTGCGAACGCCCAGAAAGTGACGCCTGAAAACGCATTGGAGAGTTATCTCAACAATGGTGACAAAACCTTCAAATGGGAGTTGAAGGAGACGTTTAAACGCGACGACCTGACATTTTATCAGATCCTGCTGACCTCTCAGAAATGGCGGGAGTTCACCTGGACGCACCAGTTGACGCTGATTGTGCCGAAAGAAAACCGGCACGACGATGCGCTGCTCTTTATCACGGGCGGTTCCAATACGAACGAACAGCCCAATTGGAACAGCAAAAAGGATGAGAAAATGTACGGATCGCTCGGTGCGGTGGCTACAACCAACCAGGCCATTGTAGCATTGCTGAAACAGACGCCGAACCAGCCGTTCTTCGGCGATCTGACCGAGGATGCATTGATTTCATATACATTACACAACTTCAAAAAAGACAAGGATTATACCTGGCCGCTACTTTTCCCGATGGTCAAAAGCGCGGTTAAGGCCATGGACGCCGTGCAGCAGTTTTCTCAAAAGGAATTGAGGCATACCGTGAATAATTTCGTGGTAACAGGTGCCTCGAAGCGCGGCTGGACAACCTGGCTCACAGGCGCGAGTGACAAGCGCGTGGAGGCGATCGCGCCGATGGTGATCGATGTGCTGAATATGCCGGTAAGTCTGGATTATCAGATCAAATCATGGGGCGATTACAGTGTCCAGATCGAGGATTATGTGAAACTGGGCATTCCACAGTCGACCGGCTCGCCGGATGGCCAGGCCATTACAGCCATGATCGATCCCTACTCATACCGTGCCAAACTGACGATGCCGAAGATGATTTTTATGGGAACGAACGACGAGTATTGGGTGGTGGACAATATCAAAAACTACCTCGATAAGATACCGGGGAAAAACATGCTGCATTATGTGCCCAACGCTGGTCATGACCTCGGCGACGGCAAGCAGGCGATGGAAGCATTGAGCGCATTCTTCGGCGCAACAATTAACAAGCGACCGTATACCGAATGCCAATGGAGCCAGTCGGTGGCCAACCGGAAGGTAAATCTGGACATAAAGACCACGCCGGATGCATTGGTGGACGTGATCCTGTGGTCGGCCAACTCTCCGGATCAGGATTTACGGAATGATACCTGGACGGCGCGGAGTTTGAAAATCAGCCAGAAATCCAATGTGAAGGTAACCGCCGAGTTACCAGCCAGCGGCTTCCGGGCATTTTATGTGGATTTGAAATACAAAACGCCCCAGGGTAGTGTGTACACGGAGAGCACCAGGGT
>DATMSL010000533.1:0-4046 GCA_035565435.1 Dyadobacter sp.
GACGCCACGGCAATCATGTACATGGGAGTTGCTATACCAGGACCAGTGGCACCGGTTCCGGAATCTGTCTCAAAAAAAAGACTGGCCTTCTTTTCAGGTGCGATGATCGAACCAAAGCCGATCTTTTGGCCGTGCATTGAAACATGAGCAAAATGCCGATGCAGAAGCTCGTCGAATTCGTCCTTGAAAAGTTCTTTTACGTGAAACGGATTAACCAGTCCTGTCGCAACGGTGTACGCCTGCTTCTCCGGCGTAGAAATCACCAAGACCCCACCTGGACGCAATACACGTTTGATTTCCTGGAGGAAACTCTCATGAGCATCTATGTGCTCAAGCGTCTCGAAGGAAATTACGACGTCGACAGACGATGATGGCAACGGGATTGCTTCACAGGAACCCGTTTTGAACGAAATGTTTTTGGCTTTGTACTTAGTCTGCGCGTGCAGAACCGCCTCGTCGGAAATATCGACACCGACTACTGAGCGAGCCTTTTCAGCCAACAGCGCCGAACCAAACCCTTCACCGCTGGCAATATCCAAAACATCCTTGTTTGCAACGAAGTTTTTGGCCAGATGATAACGATGCATATGCTCGAGGTAGATGTTTCCACCGATAGCCGGGACATAGCGCTCGCCGGTGAAATCAAGGTCGTCGCTCATTATTTTCTCCCGACTTGAGATTACTGCGTTTCCACGCGGATACCCTATTATTTGGACTAAGTCGAGAGAATGATCCTGCTCCAAAAAATCCTGCACTTAGGCAGATTTTTATCTAAAATATTCGGGGTCCAGGCAGACGACCCCTTCCAAAGGGCAATAAATTCACCTTCGGCGAATGCCGTCCAAACGCCGGATCAGTAACGGCAAAGACGGCGTGACGCAGATGGCAGGGTGCACGCATTCGCCAACAACGACACCCCGGCGTTTATCAGCCGTGACGAACGATGATAGTGAATTCGTAGAGACCGTAGTCTTGCATCAAGGCAACGGACCTTCCGAAATTCTGCAGGCAGAACTGCAACATCCCGACAGGATCGGCATAATAAAGGTTGTCACGACGCTTTTCCGGGTCACTTGACATTGTGAGCATGTTCACCGCGAAGCCACGACGAGATGAACGTCCCAAAAGTAGAAGGATATCACAGACATAGGTGTGCCAGTCTGCAGTGGGAACGTCACCTTTCACGTTCATTATACCACTGGCAATAGCATAATCGGTCTGCTCGGTCGGCTCTGCCCCAACACGCCATTCGCGGTCAGCGCCACGGCCGTGCAAACGTTCGGCTTCGTCGATCATTGCTGGGGAAATATCATAACCGACAAACTTTCCGCTGTGCCCATTCTTCCGCAGAAAATCAAAGAAATCACCATAGCCACACCCAAGGTCCAAAACCGATGCAGTGGGATCAGAGGCGAACAACCGCAGAAACTGGTGATGCCGATTGTAATGCGAAGCCGTACCGTTCCAATCCACACCCTGAGGGGTTGCACCGTGTTGGGCGAGTTTGGTGGTATAATAAGTGCTGACGTCGGTGAGGATCGATTCTTTGGTGACAGGTTTCACCGGATTCTCCAATTCTTATCGCGGTAACTCAGCAACTCATACGCTGGTTTTGTCCAAATAGAGGCTTGCTTTGTCGCCGGTATTGAGAATGAGATCTATAACACTGACTGCAGGCTCGAAGTCACCCCACAACTGGGGGTACGGCGGGTAGTTCGAATAATCCATCCACCCGACTTCAATGCCTCGCTTTTCAAATGCTGCATGGTCAAGATAAGCCTTTGCAGCGGGGCCACTAACATAACGGGTCGCGCCCACCCGCTCGGCCAAAGCCGCAAGGCGTTCCGAAGAATCCATCTCCGCCATGGCCGCAGCTGGCAGCAAATCCGTGCATCTGCGGATACTGGTACCAATTTTCAACTTCTCGCAGATGGCCCGAATCAGCTGTTCATTGACATCGGTTAGGAGCAACTCCTTTCCCGCGCTTCGCAGTAAATCTTCAACCCATTGGCCATGTGTTTCGAAGTGAGCCGCACGACGATAAGCGAGGGAAATTGTCCGCAAGTGACTTTCAGCCCAGGAAAGGTCGGCTACTCGCGTCTCGTCAATGGATTGACTGTATTTACCCTTGACCTCAACCGATATACTAAGCCAGGTCGGACCCTGCGGCGTCTTGATTTTATTCCGGTTTCGCCAATCGCGGCGGGTGTACTGGACGCTATCCAGCAACACCACCTCGTCTGCCAATCTAAACATATCAAAATAGCCACGCCATGGGATATAGTTTGATTGTGTAATGACTATAGTTTTAGTCAAGCGGTTGTCCTTTTGGGTGGTCAACGAGTTACGCAAGTGCAGCAGTTACAGCACCGACAACCTCGTCCTGTTGTTGCTTGGTAAGATCGGCATGCAAGGGTAGCCGAATGAGGCGAGCTGACAGGTTGACAGTATTCGTCATACTGCCAGAGGTCCGGCCAAACTTGATACCCGCTGGTGCAGAATGGAGAGGAATATAGTGTATGACGGCAGCAACATTCCTATGAGCGATCCGCCGAATGACATCGTCGCGATCAGTTCCTTCCGGACATAAGATATAATAAATGTGCCCGTTGGAGTGCGCAGCCTGCGGTACGATGGGGCGACGCAACAATCCTTGCAATTCGAGCTTTTCGAGGCTCGAATGATAGTGTCGCCAAGTCGCCAGCCGGCGCTCGGTGATATCAAGGCTATTTTCCAGTTGGGCGCACAGGAAAGCCGCGATCAGTTCGCTCGGCAGGAATGAAGAGCCCAAATCGACCCAGGTGTATTTGGATACTTCGCCGCGGTAAAAGCTCGCGCGGTTAGTTCCCTTTTCCCATATGATTTCCGCGCGATCCCAGGCGTTCGGGTCATTTACTATGAGTGCGCCACCTTCCCCGGAAATAATGTTCTTTGTCTCATGAAAACTGAGGGCCGCGAAATGGCCAAAACTGCCGAGAGGTTTGCCACGCCATGTCGCGTGATACGCTTGAGCGGCATCCTCAATTACGATCAGCTTGTGCCTTTCCGCAATCTCCATGATTACGTCCATATCGCAGGCGACCCCCGCGTAGTGAACGACGCAAATTGCCTTCGTCTTGGGAGTGATCGCCTGTTCAATAAGCGCTTCATCCATATTCATCGTATCAGCCCGGACGTCGATAAAAACAGGCACTGCCCCCCTCAACACAAACGCATTGGCGGTACTCGTAAACGTATAGGAGGGCATGATAACTTCATCGCCAACACCAATATTCGACAGCATTGCCGCCATTTCGAGCGCAGCCGTGCAAGAGTGCGTCAGAAGCACCTTTCCGCCGCCCACGGCAGCACTGATCATCTCCTGGCAACGCTTCGAAAAAGGCCCGTTTCCTGAGAGCTGTCGGTTATTCACCACTTCAAGGATGTAATCGAGCTCTTTCCCAATTGGCGTGGGCACGTTAAAATTTACACGATCCATTCAAAGCTCTCTGGTGGCGGATTCAACATTACAACTTCTCGCTGATAGGCACGGCAGTTAACGCTTAAGCAATTCGCTTGGTTATCGTCAACCAGTATGTCAGCCATATTCAATAATAAACTCGACCCGGGAATTATGCTGGATTCAGTCCGGCCTTTGTGAGCACGTTGACTCCTAGTTCGCACTCAATGGACCTACACCAACAACGCCATGAGGTCGAGAACCTCTTCGCCCAACGCTGGAGCTGGTGCCGTCATCACACGCCAACAATGTCGATTTTTTATAGCACGTTACGTAATAGTAAGTATCGCAATGCGCTGAATCGGCCCGAACTTAGATGTCGAGTCTGGCTAAGCCAAATCCCGTCCGTCCGTAACCATTACCATTATAAAGCATGTATCGATTCCCATTGAAATCAAACACGCATGGATAGGTCGTTTCGTCCGACTCCCAGACATCCGGTTTGCCCGCAAGCGTAAAAAGCTCGTCCTTGCGCTGCCAATTCAATCCCTGATCAACGGACGCGGCATAACCGATGCAATATTGCGGGTTGCGACGCGCGTACCAC
>DATMSL010000534.1:0-2030 GCA_035565435.1 Dyadobacter sp.
ATACACTAAAACAATTGAGCCATGATTCACCTTAACCAGGTTTCTTTTGGGTACGGAAAACGTAAAAAATTGTTTGAGAACCTCGATCTGCATCTCGAAGCCGGACATATCTATGGTTTGCTTGGTAAAAACGGAGCTGGAAAATCGAGCCTGCTGCGCAATATGGCCGGGCTCTTATTCCCGACAGGCGGGCAGATTGACATTGCGGGCTACGAGCCTCGTAAACGTCAACCGGCATTTTTACAAGACATTTTCTTCCTGCCAGAGGAGATTTACCTGCCGTCCGTCACAGTCGACAAGTACCTGAGTCTCATGGCACCGTTTTACCCGAAGTTCGATGAGCAATTGTTCCGGGCTTATATCGCCGAGCTCGACATTCCGCAAGGCAATAAACTGACGGGTATGTCGTACGGCCAGAAGAAAAAGGTGTTGATCGCATTTGCATTAGCCACCAACACCCGCTTGCTGATTATGGACGAGCCTACCAACGGCCTGGATATTCCTTCCAAGAGCCAGTTTCGCAGATTGGTGTCGTCCGCGCTCGACAAAGACCGTCTGATCCTGATCTCCACTCACCAGGTCCGCGACCTCGATAACCTCATCGACGCGATTATCATATTGGAGGATAGCAAAATACTTATCCGGCACAGCCTCGATATCATTTCCGAACGCTTGTGTTTCGGAACATTGCCCAGCATTGAATATGATCATCGTGTACTCTATTCTGAGCCCTCGCTACGCGGCTACAAAGCCGTTTTCGAGAATTCTACCCAGGAAGAAAGCCGCGTCGATTTGGAACATTTGTTCAATGCGGTGATTGAAAATCCCCAGCGGATCAGCCAAATATTCGCCTATTAGCCATGAAAACTATCATCACCCTGTTGCTCGCACTAGCTGCGGCAACACTCCGGTACATCCTGCCATTCCTAGTCCCAGCCTTTTGTTCAACATTGTAATCTTATGAACCAGACATTCGATATCCACCGTTTTGCATTGATGCTACGATTCGACGCTGCTGAGAAAGGTAGAAATTACCTGATGATGGGCGGCGTACTTGTTTTTTGCCTGCTCGCTATGCTCCTGCCGATCACCATGACCAGCGAATACAGCGAGTTTCGAAGGATTTTACATTTTCTTGCATTGTTCATGATTGTACTGTTTGGTGGGAGCCTTTTCACCAGCAGTGCATTGTCACAATATTCCAGTCCCGATACCGGAATTGCCTCGCTAATGATACCCGCGTCGCGTCTTGAAAAGTTTCTGAGTTCGCTACTACTCAATCTCATTTTCGTACTGCCGTTCCTTGCCCTTTACTGGCAGCTGCACTACCGGACGGTCGACTATGCGAATACCTTGCTGCCAGCGGGAATGAACCCTTATCAATATGTTCCTAAGGACTTCGCCGACTACACGATTTACGCCTACATTCTCATTCACGCGGCTGTCTTTTGCGGGTCAATTTATTTCAGAAAGTTTGCCTATATCAAAACAGCCGTCGCTGCGATTACCTTTCTGGCCATTCTCGGCTATCTCAATTATGCATTGGCAACACGTTTTTCTTCAAGGCCCACTATGCTGACAGCCTACCCGCTCACGGGCTGGAAAATCTGGTTCAATGCAGAAGAAGGTATGTCCCGACCAAAATATATTGCTGGCTTTTACCACATAACACTTTCAGAATCAATGCTTCATACAGTTCAAGCATTCACCGTAGCTGTGGCGATCATGATTTGGATCGCAGCTTACTATCGGCTGAAAGAACGAGAAATTTAATTTGCACCCGTTATGGAATTCAAAGATAAACAAGCCATATATCTGCAAATCGCGGATTACATCTGCGAGCAGATATTACTAGGCAAATGGCCGCTAGGCGAGCGCATTCCGTCGGTACGGGATCTGGCCGCGATGATGGAGGTGAACCCGAATACCGTTATGCGGACGTACGAGTTTTTGCAAAACAAAGAGATCATTTTTAATAAACGCGGCATAGGCTACTCGGCCGATGAACAGGCAACCGAGAAAATCCGTGC
>DATMSL010000535.1:0-11464 GCA_035565435.1 Dyadobacter sp.
CGATTTTCAGCTTTTTGCTGATCCTCCGCTTATAATTTTCAATGCTTTTGGGCTCAATAACAAGACATGCGGCTATTTCGGCCGTAGTGAGGCCATCCGTGATGAAGGAAAGGACGTCCCATTCGCGGTCGGTGAGTTGGAGTAATCTTTGGTTAATAGACTGGTAATCATCGACCAGTAGTATGGAAGCATTTTCTGATACAGGGGTCATGAATAGCGTGTTGATAGTCGTAATTAGAAAAGGGTTTTAATCACCGTCAATGCAATGCATGGCCGGGACGAACGGCAAAGTTATTTGTTTTATCAAAAATAAAAACCCCTCAATAATTGAGGTGTTTGGTGTAAAGTTTTGATGGGTAAATGAAATAGGTGAAGCGAAATAGTAGATATAGTTTTACGGAAACTACTTTACATATTTTGTTATGCACACTAATATTACTTATGTCAGATACGTTCTGACCTGGTTGCTTTTGCTAGGTGCAAATCACTTGTTTGCAAATGGCCTGAAAAGTGAAAATGAAGCGGATTTAGATCCGGTTTGGTTTTCGATGTCTGCGGATAAATCCGCGGTGAAGGTAGGAGAGGAATTTTCGATCGACATTCAGTGTACGATGCGTGACTTTTCGGACCTCCGGTTGTTCCCGGTGTTGCTGAATGGCGAGTTTGTATTGAAGGTCGTATTCCCGGATGGCTTTGTGCAAACGGGCGGTACTTATTATCATTCGGTCTCCGGGAAACTGCTGCGACCGGGAGAGAGCATCACGTACAAGCTTACCGGTAAGTTTATATCGAAGCCGCCTGCGGGAAAGTTTATGCTGCTGCGCGGAACAAAGCATTCGGTTGAAATCGATCGGTTTCTTTACCGCGGAGAGCTGGCCATAGCGGTTCATGACGTGGAAGGGGTAGAAAAGGCCACGCGGCAGGCTGCGACCCACGCTTTCAGTCAATGTCTCGAAGCGGAACTGATGTCAGGCGCCAATGGGCCTATAACCAGTGACCCCAATGCCTCAAACGGCCAGACGCGTGGCGCAGAGAACCAGTACAACCACTTTGTCGACTACACGGTGAATGTGCCGTCGGCGGGACTTTACCAGGTTACTTTGCGTTATTACTCCTCGGCATCACCGACAGTGAGCGTGACGGTCAACGGTGGTAATGCGCAAAGCATCTCGCTTCCGAATTCCGGTTCCTGGAACATCGCTTATATCGATTATACTTTCGCCGTGAGCCTGAACGCGGGCGCATCGATCCTGAAAATAGCCGGTACCGGCGGGGGGAGTTGCCGTCAGGACAAGATTTGCGTTACAGGAGAAGGCCAGGTCTGCCCTGTTTTGAGCAAAGTAAGGCTGCATTGGCGTACGGCGGATTTCAACCGGCTCAATGGAGCGAAAATCCAAGGTTCCAACAACGGTTCGACTTGGACGGATATTTATACGATCGGAGTGAATGCGACGGGTAGCTGGCAGGAATTTACTTTCCCGAATGCGACGCCCTACCAGCATGTGCGCTATGCTGCCAGTCCGACCGGCTACGGTGAGCTGCGCGAGATCGAGTTTTACAGCGGGGCCACCAAGCTTTCAGGGACGACTTTCGGTTCTGACCCGAATGTGGCTAATATGGGCTGGCAATATGCCATCGACGGAATGGTGAATGCCTCATGGCACGGCCTGTATTCGGGTATTGGGGCGCATGCGGGACCGAGCAATTTCGTGGGCTTGTCCATTATGGGTTGTGCGACGACCTGCATTACACCTACCATTGTGCAAACGGCCGGGACGAATGTGTGTCCGGCAACCGGTCAGCAGGTAACACTCGCCGCATCGGGTTACTCGGGCAATGTAAGCTGGTTGCTGAACGGATCGGCGACAGGAAGTGGCATCACCTTGACGACCGTTAATGCGGGAACTTATACAGCTTTCAGCGCCAATGGTACCTGCACGAGCGGGCAATCCCAGGTATTCACGGTGGGGCAGGCAGCTAATTGCGCGCCACCCGCACTGGTACCCAAGATTTCTTCCAGCGGTTTTCCTGAAATTCTCACTTTGTCGATTGCCGCTGATCCTGCCAACCCCGGTGGCTGGTTACTGAGCGATATCGGAACGGTGAGTTTGCCCGCCGGTTACGAATGGTCCTATTTCATCGGGAGCAAATGGCTCAAAACCGGAACGAATTTGACTAATGAGCCGTGGCAGTCAAGCAGCCCGGGCAGGGTTGTGAAAATGGCGACCAAAATCGGGCTTGATACGCTCAACCGCTGGCCATGCCCGCCCGAGGGCTGCAACTACTATTACCAGAACGATGCTGTCGCACAACTCGCGCCCGGTGCGCGGGGAGGTCTCACCACTTTTATCTTTAACTGACCATGAAAAAGCTGATCCTGCTTTGGGTGCTCCTGGGCACCCTGACCCTCCGTGCCCAAATTATACCGGTTATCTTCAAGAATACCATTCCTGCCGGCTATGACCCTACCTCACAGGTGCCCGGCTTTATGGAAGTGAGCCCGGACATTGTAATGCCCTCGGGACACGTGCTCGTAAAGCCGCCTACCAAGCAATCGTACACCTGGGTGCAGACATTCGCGAAAGGCGGCACGCATTACAACCGCAATGAATTGGGCAACGAGGGCTCTCTGGCGGCATTCAGGAGTACTTATCCCGACAAGGAATACAATGGCGTCCCCACCATCCCGACGATATTCGGCTTGCCTTGCTCCGGACCGGAAGAATGGGTGGACGGTTATAACAAGAAATGCTGGCCTAACGGCCCATTTACGGATGCGGAGGCACGCGCAAAGGCGCACGAGATATGGAATAGCGGAAACGCGTCGAATCTCTGGATCGGGGAGACGATGGAGAACTTTCCTTTTATGCCGGCCGACAAGCCGATGTGGCATTCATTCTATGACGAACTCGCCGGATTTTACGAAGCGAAGAAGGCACAGGATCAGAAACCGTTTTTCCTTTGCCATAACTACTTTGCCACAGGCCCCTATTACCTTGGGAATACATCCAAAACCCAGGCCGATTGGGAAGTCATGTACACCCAAGATCCTTCACAATGGCAAATGAAAACGTGGTTTCACCCTGGCGGGACGTTGTCACGCACGAATACTGTAATGGAAGGTATTTATTTCGGAGCGTTCGATCTCAATCCGGGCCAGGCGATGAATACACTCTTTTGCATGGAGCTTTGGCAAAAGCTCGGCAAATACACCGGGATGTTTTTCTATAACCACCACGAATGGGCGCCCGAATCGTTTACCGACAAAGTTACGTTCCCGGAAGGCACATTTTTCCGCGCCGACAAACCGGTACATGACCCTGCATTTCAGATACTCATGGGCTTTCTGGCACACGAGTACGGCAATATCTTCGTGGATTGGGGCACATTCCTGAAACAGCCGGCCAGCAAGAAGCCCATTGGTTACTATCAGCCGGTACACCAAAGCATGGATTACTGGCGCCCGAATCCGGGTGGCCCTGCGACGTTTCCATATTACTACCAACTAGGAGTAGGTTTGCCGCCGCAGGACTTTTATTCGCCACTGGCAGTCAGCAGTGATTACAGTTATTTCGGGAATTTATTGTGGATGCAAACAGGTGGGAACGTTGCAGGCGGGGCGCCTTATTATTGTTCCTACCGGCTCGACGGTAATGCGTGGATCGACCGGAAGGCATCGGGCTGTGACATCGTGAGTGCCTACTTTGCCAAAAGAGGCATTGCGCGATGCCGTATTTCAGGCACCAAGATGATTTTGTATTACTTCAACATGTACGCGGATAACCTCCGGCACACCATCGAGATCAAACATCCGACCAATCCGGCTAAAAGTTATACCGGCACGGTATGCGGGAGTGGCATTCATGTGGTACTGCTGGATATTTAGTTGTCGGAAATTGCAGGATGGGACGGTAACCAGGTAGGGCCTCAACTGAACAATCCGTAACGTACAATACAATACAATGCGCGGAAGCCATCTTTCCAGTTGATCTTCTTGCCTTCGTCGTAAGTGCGGCCGTAGTAGGAAACGCCGACTTCGTAAATGCGGATTTTGGGGATTTTGGAGATTTTGGCCGTTACTTCCGGCTCGAAACCGAAGCGGTTTTCGACCAGTTTCAGGCTTTTCAACAGGTCGGCGCGGAAGAGTTTGTAGCATGTTTCCATATCCGTCAGGTTGAGGTTGGTAAACATGTTGCTCAGGAACGTCAGGAACTTGTTTCCGATCGTATGCCAGAAAAAAAGGATGCGGTGTGGCCTTCCGCCCATGAAGCGGGAGCCATACACCACATCCGCATATCCTTCGATAACCGGTTTTAGCAATATATTGAATTCCTGGGGATCGTATTCAAGATCGGCGTCCTGGACGATAATGTAATCGCCCGTGGCGCGGCGGATGCCTGTGTGCAATGCCGCCCCTTTTCCCTGGTTGTATTCATGCCGGAAGTAAGCCACTTCCAGCTCAGGATTCTCTTCTATGAATTTTTTAGCAACTGCCTCCGTATTGTCGGCAGAACAGTCATTTACAATTACAATCTCCTTTTGAAAATTACCTATCAGGTCAACGGATTTGAGTTTATCCAGCACATTTCGGATTGTCTTTTCTTCATTGTAGGCAGGAACGATAACCGATAATTTCATCAGGGAAAGATATAGTGAGACTGTTTAAGAGTGAATCTTTATTGTTTCGGGGTTATTCGTTATTCAAAACACAATGAAGCTGCTCCAAGCAGTCCGGCGTCGTTAGCGAGCGTTGCGCGTTTGATATTGATTGTTTTCAGGTAATAAGGCGTCAGCCAGTACTTGAAACGATCGTTAATTGCCGGCAAAATAAACTCAAATGAGGCAGAAATACCACCACCGATCAAAATTGTTGTGATATCCAGGATCCGGATCATCGAAACCAGCCCTTCGCCCAACAGGTAACCCATCTCATGAAAAACAGCTTTCGCCAGCTCGTCGCCTGCCGAAGCAGCTGCTACCAGGCCGGTTGTTGAAATGGTGCCGTCGGCAGGAAGTTGGGTAGTGCCTGTATAAGCTGCGCGCATTGCATTAGCCATGTCGAGCAGTTCTTTCTTACCGATGTTGCGTTCGAGAACCTTTCCGTTTTTGGAAGGAACGTGACCTGGCTCCATGGCATTACCGCCGCCGCCTTTGAATACTTTCTTATCGATGATCGCCGCGCCGCCGATGCCAGTGCCGAGGGTTACGAAAATATAGTCTTCGGGAAGTTTGTCCTCACCAAAATAATATTCACCCAAAGCTGCTGCATTCGCATCATTTTCCAGGTAAAAATCATGCTGCGGAAACCGTGCTTTCAAATCCGGAACAATGGTAATCCCGTCGATTTCGGGGATTGCCGTGATTTCGATCAGCGTGGTCCTGTCGCGGGAAATGAGCCCCGGAACACCGATCCCTACTTTTTTGACTTCGGGATATTCAACGAGTTGGAGCGCAATGGCATCCCCTAATCTGTCTATAAAATGCCCGGAGCTGCGCCAGCTGGCGGTATCGTGACTGTAAAAGTTTGAGATTCTTCCATCCGTAGCGTCAACGATCCCCATTTTTACGTTAGTACCGCCCACGTCTATACCGAGGTATTGTTCCATGAAATGAAATATGGGTTTAATAAATAATTTTAAAAATGCGGCAATTTAGTAAAATTGCTCTATTGTTCACTCATTAATCCAAATCTCCCAATTGCGGGCGGATCAGAATTTCTTCCACCACTGCCCTGGGAGACAATGCGTAGGCAGCCCAGATCGACTCGGCCACGTCGCCGGAATCCATAAAACGGTCCTCAGGCAAATCGGTGCCTTTCCAGCTATCGGTATACGTCGCACCGGGCAGGATAGCCGTTACACGCACATTGTGCGGCTTCATTTCCTCGCGCAGCACTTTGGTCATGCCGTATAATGCAAACTTCGAAATACAGTACGAGCCGCCGTTCGGGTAGGCGATAATGCTGGCTGTGGAGCAAATGGTAAAAATATGGCCCTTTTTCTGCCCCATCATGCCCGCGAGTAGCCCGCGTGTGAGGTGGTAGGCGCTGTACAGGTTTGTCTCCATCGTCTTTTCCAGCGTGCCCTCCGTTTCGTTATGGATCTGCCCTGGAATAAATACGCCGGTATTGTTGATAAGTACCTCCACCGGGGAGTTATGTTTGTGGATAAATGCGATGAATGCATCCACATCGGCCCGTACCGAGAGGTCGGCCGTTAAATAAGTCAGCTTCGATTGGGGAAAACTTTCGTTGAATGTTTGTTGCAGTGCGAGCAGGTCGCTCTCGTTTCTTGCGCAGGTAATTACATCGAAGCCTTGTGCCAAAAATTTTTCTATCGCTGCCCTTCCGATCCCTTTTGTTCCACCGGTTACAACCGCTAATGGATTCATTTTTCTGATTACTTCTTTTTTTGCCTAATTTTCCCGAAAATATTGAATACAATTAAGATATCATGTCTGTAATCGGTAAATACTTCATTTTTTTAGGGACGCTGTTCGGGAAGGGCGAGAAATTATCGGTTTACTGGCGGAGGCTGATGGAGGAATGCGTGGGCATTGGCGTGAGCTCGATCTTCATCGTCGCGATCGTTTCCACGTTTATCGGCGCGGTGTCTTGTATTCAGACGGCCTATAACCTCGTTAGCCCCATTATCCCTATTTCCACTGTGGCACTCATCGTGCGTGATATGGAAATCCTCGAACTTGCTCCTACCATAACTTGTATCGTTTTAGCCGGAAAAGTAGGGTCGAACATTGCCAGCGAATTGGGCACGATGCGCATTACCGAGCAAATCGACGCACTGGAAGTGATGGGAATCAACTCCTCGTCCTATCTGGTGCTTCCGAAAGTAGTGGCAGCGATGCTCACATTTCCGATGCTCGTAATTTTTTCTGCATTTCTAGGCATTTTCGGCGGTTACCTGGCGGGTACTCTCACGGGCGTGATCACCGAGCGCGACTATTTATACGGTATCCGCGATTCCTTCGTGCCCTACAATATATTTTTCATGTGTGTGAAACCCTTCGTTTTCGGCTTCCTGATCGCCTCGATTTCTTCTTTTAAGGGATTTTTTACGTCGGGCGGCGCGTTGGAAGTGGGTAAGGCCAGCACACAGGCGGTGACTAACAGCTGTATTTCCATCCTCATCGCCGATTACCTGCTCGCACAGCTGCTTTTGTAAGCGTTCTCAACTGGACACAAAATGATTGAAATCAATAATATCTCCAAGGCATTCAACGGTAAGGAAGTTTTAAAAGGAATTTCGGCCCAGTTTCAGAAAGGGGAGACGAACCTGATCATCGGCGGCAGCGGTACGGGCAAAAGCGTATTGCTTAAATGCATGATCGGCCTGGTGAAGCCCGACGAGGGCAATGTGCTCTACAATGGCCGTGATTTTTACCATTGCGACAAGGAAACCCAGCAGTCAATCCGCCGCGAAATGGGCGTACTCTTCCAGGGTGGGGCATTGTTTGATTCCAAGACAGTGGAAGAGAATGTGCGCTTTCCGCTGGATATGCTTACCACGCAATCGCCCGAAGAAAAGCGCGAGCGTGTGGCATTTTGTCTGCAAAGGGTGGGGCTGGAACAGGCCGCGAAACGGATGCCGTCGGAGATCAGCGGGGGGATGAAGAAGCGTGTGGGTATTGCGCGGGCCATTGTGATGAACCCGGCCTACTTATTTTGCGATGAACCTAACTCGGGTCTGGACCCGCTCACATCGGTAAAGATCGACGAGCTGATCAAAGAGATTACAGAAGAATACAAGATCACCACCATCATCATTACCCACGATATGAACTCGGTAATGGAGATCGGTCAGAATATTATGTTCCTGTATCAGGGACATAAGCTTTGGGAAGGAGTGAACACCGACATTACGAAAACCGATGTGCCGGAACTGAAAGAATTTCTTTTCTCCAATAAACTGCTGCGCGAAATGCAGGAATAGCTTGCATTGCCGCTGAGCAGCCGGTTGCGGAACGATTTTAGCCTGGATTACCGCCGCCGGAGCGCAGGGATATTTTTCCTTTCCAGCAAAAACACCACCGCCACGCACACCGCGAATACGGTCATATGCACCGGCACGGAAACCCACAGATTTGGTATTTTAAACATGGAAGAGGCGTAAATAAGCAGCGCACCTCCACCGATATAGCCGATCGCCGACGTCACATCGTAAGGCACGGGGTAATACTTTTGCCCGAAATAATAGCAAAGCGCCAGCATCACAAAGCCCGATAATGCGAATGCGATCGCAAACCCGTGATAGCCGATATGCGGTACGAGTACGAAGCTCGTCGCGATCGTAATGCCTGCGCCTGTGAGCGTGAGCCAGGTTCCGTATTCGGTTTTGTCGGTCAGTTTAAACCAGGTTGCCAGGTTGTAATATACGCCCAGGAACAAATATCCCGCCAGCAGCCAGGGCACTACGCCCAGGCCTTCGTGATAAATCTTCTTTTTTAGGAACAGCTCGGCGAAGAGGTCGAGGTTCAGGCATATGCCCACCCACATGAGCACGCATATGATGATGAAATACTTGGTAACCTTCGCAAAAACCGGCGGCGCATTCTTGTCCTCGCCTTTGGAGAAGAAAAACGGCTCCGCGGCATATTTGAATGCCTGGATGGCCAGATTCATGAAAATGGACAGCTTATAGCATTGCACATAAATACCGATGGCGGTTTCGTTGCTGCGGCCAGGATAGAAACCCTCAGGGAGCAGGAACTGGATGAATGCGCGGTCGAAAAGCATATTGAGCACGCCGCCGATGTTCATGATCAATACCGGAAATGCGTAAACCCAGACCGGCTTGAAAAGGCTGCTGTTGAATACAAAACGGAAATCGGCGAATTCTTTCCGGAGCATCCAGAAGAATGCGAGATTGGCAATGAGGTTGGCGAGTACGATGTAGTCCGGCGCGTGCAGCGGGTTGTAAAACAGGTCGACGGCCGGTTGCAGGAACGTCAGATATTTTCCGGCGTGAATATCCCGGCAGACAAGCAGGAAGAACAAGTTCAGGAAAATGTTGATAAGAATGTTGGTAACCCGGATGATCACGAACTTCTTGCCCTTACCTTCCAGTCTCAGCCTCGCAAACGGGATCGAAACAATGCCATCGGTGGCCATAATGATGGCAAACATGCGCACAATGGAAGTGGAATCCGGGTATTTGATCAGCTCAGCAATGGGCCCGGCAAAAACGAACATGAACGTGGAGCAGATCAGGCTGACCATGATCACCGCGCTTAATATGAGATTGTAATACTGTTTCCGGTCCTTTTCCTCCCGTGCGAAGCGGAAGAACGCGGTTTCCATACCAAACGTGTAAAGTACGAGCGCCAGGCCGGCGTAAGCGAAGAGCTGCCCTTGTGCGGCGATTTGCTGAGGTTCAAAAAGCTCGGTATGCAGGGCCACCAGCAGGTAGTTCAAAAAGCGGCCCAGCATGGTGCTGATGCCGTAGGTGGCGGTTTCACTGGCCAGTTTTTTCAGTACGCTCATTCAATGCGGGATTTTCCTTCGCAAATATAGGAGAGTAACTGCCAATAAAAGGAAAAGGCCCTTCCGGTTTGAGGGAAGGGCCTGTGGTTTTTTATCGTCAACCCCGGACATCCGAGATAATACTGTCAACTACATGCTCGATACGCTTCCAGCCTTCATCTGTTTGAAGGTCCACGTCAAGCATTTTTTCACGATAATCAGAGGAGATGGTCAAAAAATAAATGCCTGCTGAAATGAATGCGATTAACGCGCTGGTGTCATTGTAATAGGGCAGGTCGCCTATTTTGTTGAGGATACGCGTCGCAATCTGGTTGCGGGCGTCTGAAAGCATCGACTTTCCGGTTCCGATCTCCCAGCGGAGCAAGTCACGCGTGGCTTTGCGCTGGCGCAGATCGTTGGTGAAAGTGTGCATGAGGGACGTGAGAGCTTTGTTCCGTTCTTCCGGTGTTAGCTCCGGAATGTTGTCAATGTAATCTGTGCTGAGGGTTGACGTGTACTCTCCCGACCTGACGTATTGCTCCATCAGGCCATCTACGCTTTCAAAGTACCTGTAAATCAGTACTTTGTTGACTCCGGCAGTGCGGGCGATCAAGTTTACGCCCACTTTTTCGGTGCCATGTTGTTCAATTACTTCGCCGACCGCCTTGAGTATTTTACTCTTCGTGCGCTCGCGATCACGTTTTTTTACTTTTTCTACTTTCATATGGGTGCTGTTTAGGTTAAAACATAGTAAATGTAACATTTCATATCCAAATTTTATAGCAGAAAAGTTACATTAAGTAACCAAATTTTTAAAAACAGTTTCTTAATGTCACCGTAAAGTCGCAAAAGGATGGAAATGCTATTAAATGGTTATTGCGCGTCTGAAATTTGGAAATATTCTAAGGATGGAATGCTAACCGGGGGAAAATAAAAAAGAGCTCATTGAAAAATGAGCTCTTTGATTACTGTTGGCCGACAAGGACTCGAACCCTGAATAAGACAACCAAAATGTCCTGTGTTACCATTACACCATCGGCCAAAACCGTAAACAGTGGTGCAAAAGTAATGGTAGCGAGGTCACGTGTCAAGTATTTTAGGAAAAAAATTAAATACTTTTTAGCTCAACATTGCTAGCGATCTTTTTTACAAGGCCTTGCAAAACTTTGCCCGGTCCCGATTCGATGAAGATTTCTGCGCCGTCGGCCACCATTTGCTCCACAGACTGCGTCCATCTTACCGGAGCCGTGAGCTGCGAGATCAGATTTTCTTTGATAACGGCTACTTCGGTGGCTGGTTTTGCATTCACATTCTGGTAAACCGGGCAAATAGGCTGCTCGAACTGCGCCGCGTTGATAGCCGCTGCAAGTTCTTCACGGGCTGGTTCCATCAATGGCGAGTGGAACGCGCCACCCACAGGAAGTACCAAAGCGCGTTTCGCGCCCGCGGCTTTCAGAAGTTCGTTAGCGCGCTCCACACCTTCAATTGTTCCTGAAATGACCACTTGTCCCGGGCAGTTGTAGTTTGCCGGTACGACGATCTCATCCGTAATGCCTGCGCAGATTTCTTCGATTACATTGTCGGCAAGGCCGAGGATCGCGGCCATTGTCGACGGGCGGATTTCGCAGGCTTTCTGCATGGCCGCCGCACGTTTTGCGACGAGCGAGAGGCCATCTTCGAAAGAAAGGGCTCCGGCTGCAACCAGGGCAGAGAATTCGCCGAGCGAGTGGCCCGCTACCATGTTCGGTGCGAAATCAGGCGTAATTTTCGCCAGGATCACGGAGTGGATAAATATCGCCGGCTGGGTCACATTGGTTTGTTTCAGCTCCTCGTCGGTGCCTTCGAACATGATTTTCGTAATCTCAAAACCGAGGATTTCGTTCGCTTTTTCAAACAATGCCTTGGCGGAATCGGAGCTTTGGTAAAGATCCAGACCCATTCCTTTGAACTGCGAGCCCTGACCAGGGAAAACATATGCCGTTTTCA
>DATMSL010000536.1:0-11838 GCA_035565435.1 Dyadobacter sp.
ATCGTACCTTGAAGATGCTCCCTGGCCAGCTACCAAAGACGAGCTAATTGACTTTGCAATCAGAACAGGCGCTCCGTTAGAAGTAGTTGAAAACCTTCAGGAGCTTGAAGATGATGGGCAGCCTTATGAAAGCATTGAAGAGATTTGGCCCGACTATCCCACGAAAGACGATTTCTTTTTCAACGAAGACGAATACTAAATGCAAACGGCACTCTATCGGTGCCGTTTTTTTATGATATATGGTCCGCTTTTTTACGTGACTCGCTCCCCATTATTTTTTAAATCTGACAAAAGGAATGTAAATTGTTAGCGTTAACAAATGAGGAGGACGAGGTAAGTTACCGAAAGTGATTTAGTCATAACTCATAATTTATCCATTCCAACCCGATGGAGCTTCGATTGTTGAAAGAGCTGGTTAAGAAAGGTGAGGGGGAACATCTGGAATTCAAACTGAAATCCAATCACCCCGAGAAGATCGTCCGCGAAGTGGTTGCTTTCGCAAATTCAGGTGGCGGGAAGCTGCTGGTCGGAGTGGGTGATGATAAGACCATCAAGGGCCTGAAAGATGCCGATGAGGATGAATACACCCTCTCCCGCGCCATCGACAAGTACATTTTCCCAAAAATAAGTTTCAAAAAAGAACGCGTGGCCATCACGCCCGACCGCGATGTACTTGTGCTCACGATCCCGCGCAGTGTGGATAAGCCGCATTATGTGGTGGACGACACGGGTGCGCGCCAGGCGTACATCCGCGTGGAGGACAAATCCATCCAGGCCAGCCGCGAAATGAAGGAAATCATGCGCCGGGGCCGCGGCGAGCGCGACGTCAGTTTTCAATATGGCGAAAAAGAAGAAAAACTGATGAAACTGCTCGACGAGAAGGAATCGGTGACGGTCGACCTGTTCGCGACGGTGGCGGGCATTCCCCGCAAAATTGCTTCCAACACATTGGTGGTGATGGTGCTGGCGCGGATACTGGAAGTACATCCGCACGAAATGATCGACAAGTTTACCATGTCGATGGCTTATCAGTCGAGCTAGTTTTGGGCCCGCCATAAACTTGCGAACGGTAAATGCTCGTGTGACCTGACAGGAGATACGAGACCACGCAGGCAATCGCCACAAAAACGCCGCATTCGCTTCCGAACAGTTCGATGCCCATGAGTATGCAAGCCAACGGCGTGTTGGTGGCGCCTGCAAATACGGCAACGAAGCCCATTCCGGCGAGCAACCCCATCGGAAGCGGGATGAAATACGACAATGCATTGCCCAGCGTAGCGCCGATGAAGAACAGCGGAGTTACTTCACCTCCCTTGAATCCCGCGCTAAGCGTTATGATGGTGAAAATGATTTTTAATGCAAAATCCTGCGGAGGAAGTTGCATGGTGAACGAATCAACAATCACCGGAATCCCCAGCCCGATATAGCGGGTTCCGATCAGCCATACGCCTACCGACACGATTATGCCGCCTACCACAGGCCGTAACGGAGGATAAGCAATGTGTTGTTTGAATTGCTGGGAGCAAAGGTGAATGGTTTTGCTGAAGGCGGCCGCTATGATGCCGAATGCAATACCAGCCACGATCGCATAGATAATGTTGACAAACGACATTTCGGGAATAGCCGGAATGTGGTAATGTGTATGCTTTACCTGCCATGAGTCGGTGACGAGACTTGCGATGATCGCGGAAGCAAATGCGGGAAAAATGGCGTCGTATTTTAATCTTCCTATCAAAAATACCTCCAAACCAAATATCGCTCCGGCCAGCGGGGTGCCGAAAACCGAACCGAAACCAGCGCTGATAGCCGAGATAAGCAGGATTTTGCGATCATAGGCATTCAGCCTGCATAATTTACTGAATTGCTCGCCGATAGCCCCGGCCATTTGTAACGCCGTGCCTTCACGACCCGCTGATCCACCGAACAAATGCGTGGTAACCGTCCCGAGCAGCACAAAAGGCGCCATCCTGAAACGGATGAACTCCTTGGGATCATGAATCGTCTCGATCAACAGGTTATTTCCCCGCTCCACTTCCTTACCGAAATAATGATAAAGCAGACCGATCGCAAAACCAGCGACGGGCAGTAACCAGATGACCCAGCCGTTCGCTTCACGTATTTGGGTCGCCCAATCCAGCGAAACGAGGAAAAAAGCAGATGCTGAACCGATGAATGCGCCTGTTATGGAGCATATGACGAGCCATTTTGCAATATATAATGTGGATGGAAACCGCTTGTTGAAGCGGGCAAACTGGTTTGAAAATGATTGAGAATTGCCGGATGACTTTTGATTGGACATAGTAATACCTGGTGATAATGAGCATTTTTCGTTATACCAGGCGCCATCAGCTTTTTAGGGCGGTTAAGTAGGAAGACACCATTTCCTTTTTTTGCAAAACTAGCAAAAATCCTTTTTTGCAAAAATAAATCGCCAACACCGAAAGGCATTGGCGATTGTTAGATAGCTTGATATTCCAGGGTCAGAACGGTAGATCGTCTGATTCGTCCTCGGTGAAAGTGGTTACCGGAGGCAATGGTGCGCCACCTGCGTTATAACCGGCGTTACCGCCGCTTGCTCCTGCTTTCTCAACTTTCCATGCGCGCACCTCAGTGTACCAGCGGGAGTTGTACTCACGGCTTTCCACATCGATAGAAGCGGTTACCGAGTCGTTCACTTGCAGGTTGGCCTGGTCAATTTTGTCGCCCCAAAGTGAGATACACACTTTTTTTGGGTATTGAGAAGGTATTTCAAGGATGAACTCCTGCTTACGCCACATTCCGTTTTTTCCCTGGCCGGTAACTTCCGGCAGCAATGAAATGACTGTTCCTGATACTTCCATTGATAATATGTTTTTTTAGTGTCGTTTCAAAAATGGTTCCAAAAGTAAGGTTTTTGACCGTCGATTGCAATGCTGTTTGCTAATCGGTGCCGATCGCCTGGTCGAGATCCGCGATAAGATCTTCTACATCCTCGATACCCACGCTGAGGCGTATCAATGTGTCTTTCAGGCCTATTTTTAGTCGCTCCTCGCGCGGCATGCCCCCATGCGACATGCTTGCGGGGTGTGTACAAAGCGATTCCACGCCGCCCAGCGATTCGCCCAAAGCGAATACCTCCATTCGTTCCATGGTACGCACGGCTTTTTCGTAACTATCATCTTTTAATTCGAAGGACACCACGCCGCCGAAACCGCGCATTTGCCTTCCGGCAAGTTCATGTCCGGGGTGATTGGGCAACCCTGGGTAATACACCTTCCCGACTTTGGGATGAGCAGCGAGCCAAACAGCCACCTGCCCGGCATTCTCGCAATGGCGCTGCATTCTGATATGCAGTGTTTTAATTCCCCTTAATACTAAAAAGCAATCCTGGGGGCCCGGTACTGCACCGCTGGCATTCTGGATGAACTTCAACTGGCTGGCCAGTTCGCCATTGTTCGTGACCAATGCGCCCATTACCGTGTCGGAATGCCCGCCGAGGTATTTCGTGACCGAATGCATGACGATATCGGCTCCGAGATCCAGCGGGTTTTGCAGGTAGGGCGATGCGAACGTGTTGTCCACGCAGGTTAGTACATTCTGTTCTCTGCAAATGCGGGTGATTTGTTCGATATCAATGATTTTCAGCAGTGGGTTGGTTGGCGTTTCCAACCAGACAAGCTTCGTGTTTTTTGACAGTAGTCGATCGATTTCGCCTACCTCTTCAATATCCACAAATTTGAAAACCAGCCCTAACGGCTCGAAAATCCGTTTCATGAGGCGGTAGGTTCCGCCATAGATGTCGCTCGGAGCGATGATCTCGTCACCGGGCTTGAAAAGTTTCAGCACAGCGTCGGTGGCGGCAAGGCCGGAAGCGTAACAGATGCCGTGTTGGCCGTTTTCGAGGGCTGCCAATGCTTTTTGCAATGCGGTGCGCGTGGGGTTACTGCTGCGGGCGTACTCGTAGCCTTTGTGCTTCCCGGGGCTTTCCTGGACGTAGGTGGAGGTCTGGTAAATCGGCGTCATAATGGCGCCGGTACTCGGGTCCGGCTCGACGCCGGCGTGTATGGCTTTGGTTGCGAAATTCATTTTTTAGTGGTTTTAATTGCTACGAAGACACCGCGGCGGAGCACCGTGAATTTATCACGAATATTCGTGTTTCTTCGTGCCTTCGTGGCATCAAAATATAATTGCAGAAAAGCAAGTTCACAAAAACCTTTTGCCAAAACAACTGGTTATCCAATCAGAAATAAAGCAGATTAGCCTTGGAAACGTCTACACCAAAAAGATTCTCACTTCCGGTCGTCGTAAGCATATTAATGACGATCGTGCCGTTGGTGACGACCTCTATCCTTACTGCATGGGCGATCAATCATGAAAAAATCCTCCGCGAGCTGCCCATAGAATGGTGGCTGGGCGTGACCTTCCTTCTTACGCTGGCGTCTTCTACCGCGCTCACGCCTCCGACATTTCTGGCATTGGTGTACGGTTACTTCCTGGGCTGGGCGTCGCTTCCAATGCTTTTTGTGCTGAACATCGGCGCGATCGCCATTATATATGTATCGGCGCATTTCCTGCATGCAGCTTCTGTGAGAAGTTACCTTATTCAGGTTTATCCGCAGGTTGGAACGTTGCTGCGCCGGTTTTATAAAAATGAGTTGAGGCTGATCTTTTTTGCTAAACTATCCCCCGTACTGCCGTTTGCCATCACCAACCTGTTTTTTGCCATGGCCGGTGCCCGTTTTAAACAAGTGCTTACCGGCGGAACATTGGGTATGATCCCCCGGACCGTATTGGCCGTTTGGGCCGGTAAAGAAGCACAGGATATCCGCTATTTGCTCGAACATCCGAATGAAGGATTGGCCACCAAAATTGTACTCATCGCATTGATCGTCATTTCGACGGTCGGCATCGGTTATTTCTTTAAAGACAAGAGTATGGTAGAATCATAAGCGCGGTATTTACAAATTCATAACACGCTTTGATAATATCGTACAATAACTGGCTACAAACTGCCACAAAAGCATCAACTTCATCCTGTTTCTTTGTGGTAAAGTTATAAATCCCCGAAAAGTAGAATGAAATCCTTACCTTTTGTTGACCTCGCCATAGTGATTGCCTACCTCGCAGGAATGGTGGCAGTAGGGATTTATTTTTCGAGAAAGAATACCAACGCCGAGCAGTTTACCAAAGCGTCGGGGCGTATTCCCGGCTGGGCGATCGGTATTTCCATTTATGCGACGTTTTTGAGCAGCAATACTTTTCTTGGTGTGCCGGGCAAGGCATTCGGAAGCAACTGGAGTTCCTTTGTTTTCAGCTTGTCGATGCCGTTGGCGGCCTGGGTTGCAACGAAGTTTTTTATTCCTTTTTATAGAAGTACCGGCGAAGTGTCGGCCTATACGCATCTCGAACATCGTTTCGGGCCATGGGCGCGTACCTATGCTGTGATTTGCTTCCTGCTCACGCAGCTCGCCCGTATGGGGTCGATTTTCTTCGGGATCGCATTGAGTTTGCAGGCGTTGACGGGCTACCCGATGTCGACGATCATGGTTGTGGTGGGTATTTGTATTGTATTGTACACGGTAATGGGCGGTATGGAGGCGGTGATCTGGACAGAAGTGGTGCAGGGGGTGATTAAAACCATTGGTGCGCTGGTGATACTTTACCTGGTAGTTTCAGGGGTTTCGGGTGGGATGCCTAGCATTATCGAGATCGGAAAGGCTGAGGACAAATTCAGCCTGGGCACGCTGGCGCCCGATTTCACCACGGCCTCGTTCTGGGTGATATTGCTGTACGGGTTTTTTATGAACCTGAATAACTTCGGAATGGACCAGAACTACGTGCAGCGGTACCATACTACCTCCTCAGCGAAAGAGGCTGCCGGTTCGGTATGGCTTTGCGTATACCTGTACGTGCCGGTGTCGCTGATATTTTTCTTACTGGGAACCTGTCTTTTTGCCTATTACCAGGGCAATCCGGAGCTGCTGCAAACCATTAAAATGCAGGTAGCCGCAGAAAAGCTGCCAGGCGGAACTTCGGACGCAATTGCAAGCCTGGCTTCGACGCTCACGCCGGCCGACTATGGCGATAAAGTAATGCCGCATTTCATGGTTACCAAGGTGCCGGTGGGTCTGCTCGGGTTGATCATCGCTGCGATCATGTCGGCGGCAATGAGTACGATCAGCTCGGGAATGAATGCTTCGGCGACGGTTTTCTCCGTGGATATTTACCAGAAGTATATCAAGTCCGACCTCACACCGCAGCAATCACTGCGCCTGCTTTACATTGCTACAACCGCTTTTGGTTTGCTGGGAATGGTGACGGGCATCGCGATGATCGGTGTGAAAAGCGTGCTGGACGTGTGGTGGATGCTTTCAGGGATTTTTGCGGGCGGAATGCTCGGGTTGTTCTTGCTGGGGATTATTTCAAAAAGTACAAAGAATACCGAGGCGCTGACCGCCACTATAATCGGGATCGTGGTCATTGTCTGGATGACATTTTCGACTGAGCTTCCTGACACCTATTCCTATTTGCGAAACCCGCTCCATCAGAACATGATCATGGTGGTCGGAACACTGACGATCTTTTTGGCTGGGGTGCTGCTTACCAGGTTGAAAGGTAAGCAACCGGTTGAAAAAGAGGTGCTTTTGCACAGCAAGTAATAGCGTTCTGGCGGATGCGCCGGAATTTCAGAGAGATTTTTCTTATTAGTATTTAAAAACCATACACGATGTCATCTGTAACGTCTTCCGCCGCGTCGTTGCCGCAAGGTTTTATTCCCGTCATGCTTACCCCTTTCCTGGAAAGCGGTGAGGTAGACTATGAAGGGTTAAAAGCACTGACCGACCTGTACCTCGAAGCGGGTGCTGCGGGGCTGTTTGCCAACTGTCTTTCAAGTGAAATGTACGAACTTTCTGTAGAAGAGCGGCTGAAAGTAACGCGTACGGTGGTAGAACATACAGCAGGACGGGTACCGGTTGTAGCTACGGGAACCTTCGGAGGACCGATCCCGGAGCAGGCGCAGTTCGTTAAACGTATATATGATACCGGTGTGCAGGCAGTGATTGTAATTACCGGGCTGCTGGCAGATGAGGACGAGTCGGACGAAATATTTATCCAGCGGGCAAAGGAACTAATCAGCCTTACAGGCGAGGTTCCGCTTGGTTTTTATGAATGCCCGGTTCCATACAAGAGATTGATTAGTAGTGAAGTTCTTGCGGAGTTGCTGCCTTCGAACCGCATTATTTACCACAAAGATACTTGCCTGGATATCGAAGAAGTCGTTCGCAGAATCAAAGTGGCCGAAGGCTATCGTTTCGGGCTTTACGATGCTTACATGGTAAATGCGACGGCGTCACTCAAGGCGGGCGCCGCGGGGCTGTCGTGCATTCAGGGGAATATTTACCCTGAGCTGATCGTCTGGATTTGCAAAAATTACAACAATGCGGAGCGACAGGAAGATGTAAAAGCGTTGCAAGCGTTCTTCGTCGAGTCGATGGATATCGTGCATTCGGCCTATCCGATCATTGCAAAATATTGCCTGCAAAAAAGAGGTTTTCCCATTTCGACGTATACCCGTCGCGATGTAGGCGAACTGACCGCCGATTTGCAGGAACGTGCCGACCAACTATTGGAGGAAGTGGACCGGATACAGGCTGCCCTCGGAATTCCGAGTGTATTTAAAAAGATTCTTGAAGCACCGTTGAAATAACCCAATCGGATCAAATTCTAAATTTTGAGCTATGACTTTTCCTAACCAGCAAATTTTGGATCGGGTAACCGAGGGGGATGAAGTTGCATTTACGCAACTTCGTTCATACTTCCATGTCGCTGCATTTAAATTTTGTGCCGTTCTCCTGAAAGACGAAGCAGAGGCGGAGAAAGTCATCAATTCCGTTTTTAACAAAATCTGGAACGAGCGGCTTGTCTTGCGGACCGAAAGTAATTTCCAATCTTACTTGTTCAGTAGCCTCAAAGATCAGATTTTCGGGGAGATGCGGAAATATAGTGATCCTGCTGCACGCAAGCAGTATCTCGATCGTATACAGTCGTTTCGCGCGAGCTAACGCTCTTCGTAGCGAAGGTAATATTAGTATTACACTATTTAATAGTATTTTTTTATCATTTTGTCCATTGCACAGGATGGATTATTAAAAAATTTTCTTTTAAATTGAGCAATGGCAGCTAACCTAAACCATGCCAGCATTGATTTAAAATGAAACCGCATTTCCATAAGGTCCCTATCCCCTCGAGGACTTCGTTCAGCATCCGTCATGACAAAGACTCGGGCTTCGGCACGGTTTGGCATTACCATCCCGAGTTGGAACTCCACTATCTGGTCAAGGGAAAAGGGGTAAGGTTCATTGGAGACAACATCAGCAACTTTTCCGACGGGGAGCTGATTCTGTTGGGTGAAAATCTGCCGCACACATGGCGAGTAGAAGAAGGCGCAAGCAACACGACGGTGGAGGTGGTTATCATTCACTTTTTACCCAACTGCCTGGGCAGTGAGCTGCTCTTGCTGCCGGAAGCCTATCAGATACCCAAATTATACGAGCGCGCCAAAAGGGGCCTGCTGATACGCGGTGAAGCGAAGGAGAAAGTGATTCGGCTGATGCATTCAGCGGTGGATGCGGAAAATCTTGACCGGCTGATCGCATTGCTATCGATCCTGAAAATCCTGGCGGAAGCAAGTGAATATGAGACGATCGCTTCGGCGCATGCATTCTACAAGTCCAACGATGCCGAAACGCTGCGTTTGAACAAAATTTACGCCTACACGCTTTCCAACTACCGCAACGACATTTCTTTGCAGGATGTGGCGTCGATCGCCAACCTGGGTATTACTTCTTTTTGCAGGTATTTTAAATTGATGACCAAGAAAACCTACAACGATTTTCTGGTAGAGATCAGGATTAGTCAGGCTTGCCGGTTCCTGATCGAAGATAAAATGGCGACGGAGGTAATCTGTTTCGAGTGCGGCTTCAACAATGTTTCCAACTTTTACCGGCATTTCAAGAAGGTTACCGATATGACTCCCCTGGAATACAAGCGGAAGTATCTTTACAAAGCCGCACCCGAAATGGTCTGATCATTTGTCGTGATTCTTCATCCATTCATCCATCGAAAAACGTCCGGAGCCTACCACGGCGAATGTTACGACCAGAATGAGCGTGATCATCGAAAGCCACAGCTCGGAATTGAGATAGGAAAAGCCGAGCCGGATGTTGACGAAGAACACGGCGGTAAGCAGGATCGGTATCTGAATGATGGATGCGATTCTGGTCAGGCACCCCATTGCAATCAGGAATCCACCAAAAATGTGTGCAAAAGCTACGTAGTGAACGGCCGTGACGGTGTACAAATGAAAGTCGAGGCCGGTAACCAGATGAGACAACTTGGTGGTATCACTGATGAAGCTGATACCCTTAGCAAACAAAAACACTCCCAAAGCAATACGAACTATGTCCATCCAGGCAGGATGGTGAGTATCGCCCCAATGCTCGATTCGATCCATCATGTTCATAACTTCTCAAATTTTGGTTTCAAGAAAGTTACAGGTTTGAATGGACTATGTCAAGAGAAAATGGCTTTTTTCCAAGCCGTTTAAAGGCTAAAATCAATGTTTTTCGATCAAAGAAGTGTGTTTTGTATCCTTCATTCGGATGTAGACAATCAGTGACACGAAAATACAGATGGTCACATACCAGTAGTACCACGTTTCGTGCCCGAGATTTTTGGCCCATAATGCGAGGTACTCGGCCGTGCCGCCGAAAACCGCCACGGCGATCGAATAGGGGAGTCCTACGCCCAGCGCACGTACCTCCACAGGAAAGAGTTCGGCTTTCACTACCGCATTAATGGAAGTATAACCGCTCACAATAATCAGTGCCGCCATCAGTAACCCGAATGCCGGCCACATTTCTGTCGTATGGCTCAGCGTGGTGAGGAGAGGATAAGTAAAAATAGTCCCTAACACTCCGAAACCGATCAATAACGGCCGGCGGCCAATGCGGTCGCTCAACGCTCCGAAAACCGGCTGTAATGCGGCAAATATAAACAGGGAACAAAAGGTCAGTATCGTCGACTGGTATTTCGTAAGGCCGACGGTATTCACCAGGAACTTCTGCATATAAGTGGTGTAGGTATAAAACGCCAGCGTACCGCCCGAAGTAAGGCCTATTACCACCAAAACAGCCCTGGGATGTTTCATCAGTTCTTTCAGCGAGCCTTCTTTCTTTATTTTTAAATCTTTGGATTGAAATGCTTCTGTCTCATTCAAATGCGCGCGGAGGTATAACGCTACCAGCGACAGCATCGCGCCGATTACAAACGGAATACGCCAGCCCCAATCGTGCATTTGCTGGTCGGTGAGGAAAATATTCTGCAAGATCAGCTGTAAGCCTAATGCAATGAGCTGCCCGCCGATGAGCGTCACATATTGAAAACTGGAAAAGAAGCCGCGCTTCTCTTCGGTAGCTACTTCGCTGAGATACGTAGCGGAAGTGCCGTATTCCCCGCCTACGCTAAGGCCTTGCAATAGCCGGGCGACCAACAGCAGCAAAGGTGCTGCGATGCCAATGCTGTTATAACCCGGCAGGAACGCGATCAGCAGCGAACCTAATGACATGAGCAATACCGAAACCGTCATCGCCACTTTGCGCCCGCGGTTATCAGCCAGTTTTCCAAATACAAAACCGCCGATCGGCCGCATCAGGAAACCTACTGCGAAAATGCCTGCTGTATTGATCAGCTGGACCGTCGGGTTTGAATCCGGGAAGAATGTATTGGCAAAATAGAGGGAGAATGCAGAGTAAGCGTACCAGTCGTACCATTCGACGAGGTTACCGGCCGATCCGCCGATAATGGCTTTGAGGCGCCAGCCGGTATCGTCTTTGTGTAAAGTTTGCTCCATAAATCGGGATTAGGTTTTCCCAATTTACTTAAATAAAGTGCAAATCCATGCGGCCGCGTGCTCCACCAGGCGGGTGTGACCACTTTTTAATTCAATGTACTGCTTCTTGGGAAGCAGCTCCGCCAATTTCTTTACTGCTTTTGGTTTCAGCAAGCTATCATAAACGCCTGCAAAAAGGTAAATCGTCACCCTGTTTGCTTTCGCCGTTTTCACTAATGCAGGGATATCAAACCGCAAATCCCGGAATGCCACCCAGGAGCGGTAAATGGTCTGTCTTTTTTCAGGTGTATTTAAAACCTGCTGGGTAAACCTGACCAGACTTTTACTCGCCAGTTTCAATGTCCTCGCCACGCGAACACCGGGAAAAAACACGCCCGGATGCCGCATGAGCCACCCGTAAATCCATCGCGCAGGCGGAATGCGCGTAGCGAGCGCGTACATTGGATGCTCGGACACGCCATCGGGCGCGATCAGGAATGCATGGTCGATATTTTCAGCAAATGCTTCCAGCGTAGCCAATGCAAAACGACCACCGATGCTGAATCCGGTAATGTCGAAGCGGGATATGTTGTTCTGGTTAAGGAAATGCGCGATGCTGCTTTTCCAATCGGCTTTTGAAATGACTTCAAATACGGCGTCGCTATGCTGGCCGTGGAAAGGAAGGTCGAATGCGTAGATGGTGTAATGTTTTCCGAGAGATTTGAGGATTGGAGCGAAGCACGAGAAGCCATCTTGCCCTATTCCATGGAATGCGAGGAGAATGCGCGGGCCGGAGCCTAGCTGGGTGTATGGGATTTTAGGAGACAAATTCTACCAGTGGGTTACGATATCATAAGAAGGGAAGTTCGGGTCTCGGGTTAGCACTTCCAAATCCTCTTCCATACATTGGGCAATGATAGGCCGGTCAAATGGGTCTTTGTGAAAAAATTCGAGGGTGCTTACCCGGA
>DATMSL010000537.1:0-2533 GCA_035565435.1 Dyadobacter sp.
ATTACAAATCTAGTTTGCGAGCTCTTCTTCCTTCTTGCGAACACTAATAACGAGTTGTTCACTCTTCTCTTCATGATCGGCCACCAATACATCGCCTTCGCGCAGGTCGCCTTTCAATATTTCTTCTGCAACGGGATCTTCCAGGTATTTCTGAATCGCCCGGTTCAAAGGACGTGCTCCATATTGCGGATCGTAGCCTTTGTCGGACAGGAAGTCTTTCGCGGCAATTGTCAATTCTATCTCGTAACCCAGACCTTTCACGCGGCTGAACAATTTCCCTAGTGAAATGTCGATGATGCGGTGCAGATCTTCGCGTTGCAGCGAGTTGAACACAATTACATCGTCGAGACGGTTCAGGAACTCCGGAGAGAATGCTTTACGCAATGCGCTCTGGATAGTGCCTTTCATAATGTCGTCCTGGTTCTCGGCTCTTGCTTTGGTAGAGAAACCGATTCCTGTTCCGAAATCTTTCAAATCACGTGCTCCGATGTTCGAAGTCATGATGATGATCGTGTTACGGAAATCGACTCTTCTGCCCAAACCGTCCGTCAAAATACCGTCGTCGAGTACTTGCAACAGGATATTGAACACATCCGGATGCGCTTTTTCGATCTCGTCGAGCAACACGACGCTATATGGTTTGCGGCGGATCTTCTCGGTCAGCTGGCCACCTTCTTCGTAGCCCACATATCCCGGAGGCGCTCCTACCAGACGCGATACACTGAATTTCTCCATGTATTCGCTCATATCAATGCGCACCAGCGAGTCATCTTTATCGAACAAATAAGTCGACAGCACTTTTGCAAGCTCAGTTTTACCTACACCGGTTGGTCCAAGGAAAATGAATGAACCGATTGGTTTCTTAGGATCTTTCAAGCCCACACGCGTACGCTGGATCGCTTTCACCAGTTTCTCGATCGGCGGATCCTGACCTATAACTTTAGCTTTCAGTTCGTCGGCCATGTTCAGCAATTTCTTGCCTTCGTCCATCGATACGTTCGTCACAGGAATACCCGTCATCATCGCTACTACCTCAGCCACATTCTGTTCTGTAACGGTGTAGCGTTTCTGCTTGGTTTCTTCTTCCCATGCCAGTTTAGCTCTTTCCAGCTGGTCGATCAATTTTTTCTCACGATCTCTCAATTGGGCAGCCTCTTCGTATTTCTGGCTTTTTACCACCCGGTTTTTCTCCTGTTTGATGTTCTCGATTTGTTCTTCGAGCATCAAAATATCTTCCGGAACGGTAATGTTGCTGATATGTACGCGAGCACCTACTTCATCGAGTACGTCAATGGCCTTATCCGGCAGGAAGCGATCGGTGATATATCTTTCCGACAGTTTCACCGCCGTGCTGATCGCCTCAGGCGTATAGTTCACATGGTGGTGATCTTCGTATTTGTCCTTGATGTTGGTCAGGATCTGGATCGTTTCTTCGATCGAAGTCGCATCCACCATTACCATCTGGAAACGACGGGCTAATGCGCCGTCTTTCTCGATGTACTGACGGTATTCGTCGAGCGTGGTTGCTCCGATACATTGGATTTCCCCGCGTGACAAGGCCGGCTTGAACATGTTCGAAGCGTCCAGAGAACCCGATGCACCACCCGCGCCCACGATCGTGTGGAGCTCGTCGATGAACAGGATCACATCCGGTGATTTTTCCAGCTCGTTCATAACCGCCTTCATTCTTTCTTCAAACTGGCCGCGGTATTTGGTACCGGCCACGAGTGAAGCAAGGTCGAGCGTCACGACGCGCTTGCCGAAAAGCACACGGGATACTTTTTTCTGAACGATCCGCAATGCAAGACCTTCCGCGATGGCTGTTTTACCAACACCAGGCTCACCGATCAGGATCGGGTTATTCTTTTTACGGCGGCTAAGGATCTGGGCCACGCGCTCGATCTCTTTCTCACGTCCGACGATCGGGTCGAGCTTGCCTACTTCCGCCATTTTGGTCAAATCCCTTCCAAAGTTATCCAGGACAGGTGTACGGGATTTTTCAGCACCTTTGGATTCTTTACCGGAAGAAGAGCCACTGCCGCCTCCAAACATTCCGCCTCTGGCTTCATCATCCCCGTCTTCGGTCTCCGGCCCCATATGAGGTCTGGATCCGGATGATTGATATTCTAACATTTCCTTGATGACTTCGTAGTTAACATTGAACTTATGCAATATCTGGGTCCCTACATTGTCTTCGTCACGCAATATCGAAAGAAGCAAATGCTCGGTGCCGATGAGCGTGCTTTTGAAAATTTTAGCTTCCAGATAGGTAATCTTCAATACCTTCTCCGACTGCCTCGTCAGAGGGATATTTTGTAAATTTTTTACGTTGTTTGTGGCTGCACCTTTAGTTGCCTGCTCGATCGTCTGGCGGACGTCGTCCAGCGACACACCGAGTTTTTTAAGCAACCCTATGGCTACACCATCACCCTCACGGATCATTCCTAATAACAAGTGTTCTGCACCAATGTAATCGTGACCCAGGCGGAGGGCTTCTTCCCGGCTCATTGAGATTACCTCTTTCACTCTATTC
>DATMSL010000538.1:0-2500 GCA_035565435.1 Dyadobacter sp.
AACAAATTGAGATAGCAGACCTGTTAATAGCGGCAACCGCCATTTCCAACAAAATGCCTCTTGCAACCCTAAACAAGAGGCATTTTGAAAGAATTAATATGTTGGAGTTGATATAATTTGCCGTGACAGAATGGGCGGGGACACCACTACTCCCCCCGACTCCAACCTTTAAATATCTCCCTCTCCAAAGCACTTGGTGACGGTTTCTTTGTAATCCCAAACGTCCCATAATGCGTCTCCGTCGTTACATCTATTTCAAGCCCTGCGTAACCCAAATACTTCCTGTAATCCGGCTCGGCGGTGGTGTAGACGTAGCTGAACAACTCGTCGAGCTTCGTTCCTGCCACGTTTTCAATAGTGGCGCGCAATTCTTCTTCCGTAAATCCGCGGTTCTTTTTAATGTAAAAATCCTGGTATAGCCTCCGCATTACGTCGTCGAGCGAGCGTTTATTCTTGGTTTCGTGGCGGATAGCGAGGTCAAAAAGCAGGCCTACTACCGGGCCTTTCTGGTAGTAGGATATGGTTTTGTTTACGGCATCGCCGGTGCGGCCGAACGGGCCGTCGGACCAGGTTTCGGCGCTGGCTTGCGCGAGGGTTTGGAAGAGGCGGCCGGGCTTGGTTTCCACATTGGCTATCTGTTTTTGGAAGAAATCGAGGAATTCCTGTTCACCCATGAGGCCCGCCGCACGCATGATCAGCGGCTCGTAATAAACGGTCAGGCCCTCTGAAACCCACAGCATATTGGTTTTGCTCCCCTTGTCGTAATCGAACGGACCAAGCTCGATAGGACGGATGCGTTTGACATTGTAATGATGAAAATACTCGTGGGTAATGAAACCCAGCATGCCGTTCCAGCCGCGTGCATTGAGCTGGTCGCCGCTGAAACTGATCGTGGTCGAGTTCAAATGCTCGATACCACCCTGGCCGGGGCCGATGGCGATGAAGGTATAATGCTTGTAAGGAATATCGCCAATGAGTGCCGATGCCTTTTCCACGATCTTCTGGATGTCCGCCATCAGCTTTAAGCTATCGAAATTCCCCAGTTTATAGCCGATAAAACGGTGCGGAATGCCCTTGACCTTAAATGCAGGAAGCTCTTCCAGGTTACCCACAAGCAGCGGACTGTCATACAATATGTCAAAGTCGGGCGCGGCGTAAGTAAATATCTTTCCAGGCACCGAATCCAGCCCGGTAGCAACGCGATTCCAGCCTTTGAAAGGTATAATCGTCACCTCCGATGCCGTTTTAAGTTTGCCCGTTTCATGCATAAACACACTCACCGGCGTCATGTAGCCATGCTCCTCATCCAGGTAACTGGTCGCGACAAACTTGCGCGTGGTTTTCACATCATATTCCGCATGCAAGCCGCCAACACCTTTTGTACCGATGGCCCACCCGTTCTTACCTGATTTCACCCAGCGCAGTACATTGCCCTTCTCGTCTTTCACCACGAGCTTGTCGATATTCGAGGCGTAATCCATCAGTTGATAATACCCGGGTTGCCAATCGGGCAGTTTCAGCCGTGTGGTATCGCCTTCGCCAGCCTTCCAATCCATTGTGACATGAAAAGTATGGTTGGCCGGCTCGGGCATGGAAACTGTAAACTTTACCGCTTCGGTTTTTTGAGCGATGGCGCCTGTTACGAGGCAATGCATCACCAGCAGGCATAGCCAGCGGTTTGTCTTTTTGAAATACATAAGATAGGAGTGATTTAAAGAAGTTATTTAAACTGATAAAACTTCCACTGGGTTTTGAAATCAGGTTTCAGCGACTGATTGGTCAATGTGGCACGCACCATTTCGATCGGCATGTTATTTTCCTTCATCACGGCGTCGTGAAACTGCTTGAATGTCATTTTCCCGCTATCGACCAGTTCCTTTTTGAGACTAAATAATTGTAGACCTCCGATGAGGTAAGCCACCTGATACAACGGACTGTAATTACCTTCAAATGACCTCCTTACCTCCCCTTCCGCATTAGCGCGCTCGTGACCGACGCGATCGACCAGGAAGTCGATGCACTCCTGGGGCGTCCATTTGCCCAGGTGGTAATTCAGCGAGAAAATGATACGTGCACAGCGGTGCATACGCCAGAAAAGCATTCCGATACGTTCCTCAGGCGTTTTAGCAAAGCCTTTATCGTATAAAAGCAACTCCCAATACAATGCCCAGCCCTCCGTCCAGAAGGGTGTCCGGAAATCGCTGCGGTAGGCTTTGTAGCGACTGTTCATATAATATTGCAAATGGTGGCCGGGAACGAGTTCGTGATGTACCGTGGAACGCGAGAAATAGGGATTGTTGCCGCGCATGCTCATGAGCTTGTCTTCATGCGCCATCGTATTGGTAGGATAAGAAATGATAATATCCCGGCCACCGAGGAAAAACGGATTCACCAATTGCCTTTCCGGCGTCATCATTTGCATCCCCCAGGTTTCGTCGGCTATCTCAGGATAGTCGATGAGATTGTTTTTGAGGATAAATTCCTTCGCATCATTGTATAG
>DATMSL010000539.1:0-2482 GCA_035565435.1 Dyadobacter sp.
CGCGGTTATGCCCTCTATTTAACAACTTCTGTTCCGGGCTTGAAAAACCGAAAAATTAGCGACAAAATGGCCGATTTTAGCAAAAAGTGGTTTTTTAATACTGACAAAATGACCGATTATTGTTCTCCAAAATGACAACAATGCCATTAGCCCATTGGAAAACCAATGAGCAAGCATTCAAAAGCAAGTAAGGTTATTTCAATTCAAGGATCGCGCAGGCTTGCTCCGATGCGGATTGCTCGGCTTTCTTTTTGGTAAAGCCATTACCCGTTGCGAAAGGCTCGTCGTTGACGAGAATTTGAGAAATGAATTCGCGGTGGTGGCGGGTACCCCGTTCTTCGAGTATTTCAAAACGGATTTCCTTGCCCTCGCGCTGCGCCCATTCAATGATGAGGCTTTTGAAGTTTACATTGTTCTGGATAATGCTATCCAGATCGTAATGCGTGATGAGCTTGCTGATAATGAAGGTCCGAGTGAAACGGAAGCCCTTATCGAGGTAAATAGCGCCTACGAATGCTTCGAGCGCGTCCCCGTACATGGATGAGCGTGGCGACATACCACGGCGGTTGCCGTCGTATTCGATCAGCCGGTCGAGGCCCAGCTTGCGCGAAATCTGGTTCAGCGACTCGCGGTTCACGATTCGGGAACGGATTTCGGTGAGGAAGCCTTCGTCTTTGTAGGGATATTTGGTAAAAAGAAATTCTGCTACCACCATGCCCAGCACCGCGTCGCCCAGGTATTCCAAACGCTCGTTCGACTCCCTGAAGCCTTTGATAGCGGTTTCGCGGGAAGCGGAGGTATGCCTGAAAGCCAGCTGATAAACGCCGAGATTGGAAGGCTTGTCGCCTATAACATGCGCAATCGACTCCTTAAATTTTTTATCCTCAGCACTTCCGGTCCTGAATAGGGAAAGTATCGGTATAAGAATTCGTTTTGCCAATGGTAGAGAAAATTAATCAGTCTTCGTATTTCTTGAAAACGACTGACGCATTATGACCTCCGAAACCGAAAGTATTGCTCAAAGCGATATTTACGCGACGTTTTTCAGCCTTATTGAATGTAAGCTTCAACCGGGGATTGATTTCCGGGTCGTCGGTAAAATGGTTAATGGTAGGCGGCACGACCTGGTCTTTGATCGCCATGATACAGGCGGCAGCTTCAATCGCTCCTGCTCCTCCCAATAAATGCCCTGTCATCGATTTCGTAGAGCTGATATTCAGATCATATGCATGCTCGCCGAAGAATTTTTCTATGGCTTTGATCTCCTGCGGATCACCGATCGGGGTAGATGTACCGTGGGTATTGATGTAATCGATCTCCTCAGGCTTGATACCTGCATTCTCGACTGCATTTTTCATTACAATGTACGCCCCGAGCCCTTCCGGATGCGGAGCAGTGATGTGATAGGCGTCGGACGACATACCGGCACCGATCATTTCGGCATATATTTTGGCCCCGCGTGCTTTCGCATGTTCGAGTTCTTCCAAAATAATGGCCGCCCCACCTTCTCCAAGCACAAAACCATCACGGTCCTTGTCATAAGGGCGCGAGGCAGTTTCAGGGGAATCGTTTCTTTCCGACAATGCCTTTAATGCATTGAAACCGCCCACACCGGCAATCGTAACCGCCGCTTCCGAACCGCCTGAGATACATACGTTCATCAAACCGAGTTTGATATAGTTATATGCGTCGATCAATGCATTGGTTGCCGAAGCACAAGCCGATACCGTGATAAAATTGGGCCCCCGGAAACCGTACCGGATCGACAATACGCCCGAAGCGCTGTCGACGATCATTTTCGGGATAAAGAAAGGATTGAAGCGGGGTGTTCTGCCGTTCTCGGAGAAGTTCATCACTTCTTCCTCGAAAGTTTTGAGACCGCCGATACCGGAGCCCCAAATTACACCGGCTTTGTCGAGATCAAGCGTATCTGCGTCAAAGCCGGCGTCCTTCATCGCTTCATCAGCCGCGATGACGGCGTATTGTGTAAAGGGGTCCATTTTACGGGCTTCTTGCCGCGGTATGTAATTCGTGACGTCCAATCCCTTCACCTCACAGGCGAAACGCGTACGAAACTTTTCAGCATCGAACCGCGTGATGGGGGCTGCACCGCTTACGCCTGCAACCAGATTTGACCAAAAGGTAGGAACATCATTGCCAACGGGCGTCAATGCGCCCATACCTGTAATTACAACTCGCTTAAAACTCATAAAATTGGGACAGAAATAGAAGATTGTACTGGTAAAAACCGGATTACTTCACGTTTTCTTCCAGATATGCAACAGCCTGACCAACTGTACCGATGTTCTCTGCCTGATCGTCAGGGATAGAAAGATTGAATTCTTTTTCGAATTCCATAATCAACTCAACGGTGTCTAGAGAGTCTGCTCCCAAGTCGTTCTGGAAGTTTGCTTCCGGTGTAACCTCCGACTCTTCTACGCCGAGTTTTTCGACGATAATTTGCTTAACTCTTTCTGCAATT
>DATMSL010000540.1:0-11112 GCA_035565435.1 Dyadobacter sp.
CCGAAAACTTCTTTTACTGCCCTCCCAATAACGCAGATAAAAAAAGAGGCACAGGAAATATGCCTCTCGATTACTATTTATGATCTCTAAACTACTTCTACTCTTTCTTCAACGACTGCGATAATTTCAACCGGTTGGCCATTTTTACGATCAGGAATATCACCCAGGCGATGAGCAGGAATTGGATGAGTGTCTGGATAAAGTTCCCGTACCGGATCGCTACTTCCGGGGTTTCACCGACAGCTTCTTTCAGCACCACTTTAAGCTGTGTAAAATCCACACCACCGAGAATGAGCCCCAGGATCGGGTTCAGAATGTCCTCCACCAGCGAAGTAGTGATTTTTCCGAATGCCGCACCAATGACGACACCGACAGCGAGATCCAGCACATTGCCCTGGGCAATGAAAGTTTTGAACTCTTTTAGCATAACAAGATGAGGTTAGTTGATTAGATTAAAAAGCGAACAAAAAGCCTATGCTGAGGGCCTGAGCGAACTGGATCTTGTTGCTCTGGTCTTCGTCGTAAACCATAATGGCACCGAGATTGACATTGACATACTTGTTGATCTTCGCAGTCAGCTGGGCGTCCAAACGGTTGTCTATATTCAAAGGGTGCTTGAAACTCGAAAACATCAGGTACCGGAATTTCAAATTAACGTCCTTCGCGATATCCTTATCAAAATTGGCTACCAGCTGGATCAACGCGGCTTCCGTACGCACCTTCTTGCCAATGGGCACGCCATAATTTTTCTGATCAGGCGTGTTTACATACAAATCCTCATCAATTACGATGGTCTGCCGCAATGCACCCGGCGCAAGGTCAATAAAGAAGTAGGGAACCGGGCGGTATTCGATACCGATCGCCTCGGTCAGATAGGCGGGAGCGAGTATTCCGGATACCTTTTTCTTGAACTTAACCGTATCCGAGTCGGAAGAATATTCATATCCATTACCAAACTGCGAAAGGAAGTTGACATTCGCGAAAAGGCTCCATTTCGCTGTCAGCTCGCGGTTGTACTTGGTATCGAAGAATATCCGGTCGACGTTTTTGCGGCTTTGCTGGCCTTTGTTACGGACAATACCATATTGTCCCTGGAAGTCATTCCGCCATGAGTTCTTACCGACTTTTTTCTCGCTGAGGGCATTCAGGAAAAGGCCGAGAGCAATCGAGTTTACACCACCGCCCGTCCAGTTGGAGCTGAAAGAACCCTGGTTCAGGTTAGCACCGAATTCGATTTTGTGCCAGGCGGTGTCATTAGCGGTTTTCAAACGGCCGGAACTGATCGAATTGGAGAGATCAACTTTGTTTTGGGAAACGGCTGGGAATGTCAGAAGTGCGAGTAAAATTAAAGCAATAAAGGATGTACGTTGGAGTTTTTGGCTCATAGTCAATGTGTTTAGTGGGACCATACTCATTAAATTTCCACGATTTACAACTAACAAATGAGGAGGTTACGGCCAAAGTAAAGCAATTTCCGACGCTTTCAAAAAAATTTGCTGCCTTCTGAAAGATTATGGTACCACTTGCGGAGCTTCCTGCGCGACCGCATCAGGCGCATTTTAACCGCACTTTCGGTGATTTTGAAGAGACTTGCAATGTCACGGATACTGCGGTCGTCGAGATAGCGGAGGTAGATCATCGCCTTATCTTCGAGGCCCAGCAAATCGAGCGCTTCTTTCAGCATCATCAGATTCACTTCTTCCTCGAACAGCCCTTGCAGACAAAGTTCTTCCCTTCCGGTATATTCAGGCGTTTCGGCCTCGTGCACGAGGATAACCCTACGCTTGCTCCCGCGCGCGAGGTCCATACAGTGGTTATGGGTGATGGTAAAAAGCCAGGTAGAGAATTTGGAGCCGGTCTTAAACGAGCTCATTTTGTGGATTAGTTTAAGAAAGACATCGTGCATAATGTCTTCGGCCCGGGTAGCGTCTTTGGTGAGTGTGACGCATTTTTGATAAACCTTCACGGCATAACGCTCGTAAAGTTTCTGAAAATGACGATTGTCCCTTGATTCGAGGAAGAGTCTAACTAATTCTTCATCTGTCGAATTATGCTCCGAACAGGAAATGCTCCGTGTTTCAACCATTCTGCCTGATGAAATGCCGCCGATAGCGTGTGTCGAAAATTAAATTGCATTTAACTTTCTGTAAATATGAAAAAACAACGCCTGGTATACAAATTAGATACCAGGCGTTGTCAATATATTTATTGCTGAAAAGGCTTATCCGCCGATCGCTACACGTTTGAAAGTAGTTACTGTCAAACCTTTTGAAGTTTTCTCAAGCAGCTGACGGATAGTCAGTGAAGAATCTTTCACGAACTCCTGGTTCAACAGGGTGCTGTCTTTGTAGAACTTCTGCAATTTACCCTGAGCGATTTTCTCAAGCATTGCCTCAGGCTTGCCTTCTGCGCGAGCCTGCTCTTTACCTACTTCGATTTCGCGCTCGATTGTAGCAGCGTCGATCCCGTCTTTGTCAAGTGCAACCGGCTTCATGGCAGCGATCTGCATAGCCACGTCTTTACCAAGCTCGGAAACATCCGTTCCGTTTACACCTGCAAACGCTACCAACACGCCCAATTTACCGTTTGAGTGGATGTAAGGCACAACTTTATCAGCTGAAACGTTTTCGTAAGCAGTGATTTCGAGTTTCTCACCCAGTTTACCTGTAAGCTCTACCATGTGTTCAGTCACAGGACGGCCGTCAGCCAAAGTTGCGGCCAAAAGGGCATCTTTGTCAGCGATGTTATCCGCTACTGCTTTGTCAAGGATAGATTGCGCAAGGTTTTTGAAATCTTCCACGTTAGAAACGGGCTCAGTTTCGCAAGCCAGAGCAACGAGTTTACCATTGGTACCGTCTTCGCTGATGTTGATCAGCACAGTTCCTTCCGATACAGCGTTGTCAGCACGTTTTGCAGCAACTTTCTGTCCTTGTTTACGGAGAATATCAACGGCTTTGTCGAAATCGCCATCTGCTTCCTGCAGGGCTTTTTTACAATCCATCATGCCCGCGCCGGTCATCTGGCGGAGTTTGTTTACATCTTGTGCGGTAATTGCCATGATCGTGATAAATATTATGTATTAATGTTTTGAATGGAAATGGCCTTTAACCGGAGATTATCAATTGGTTAAGGAATCGCATTTCAGAGAATTTTAAAAAAACGTAGCCCATAGCAAGAGGCTATGGGCTACCGTATATGTCAAGTATGGCGGGTCATTTTGAAAACTACGCCATATTGCCCTTTTTACTCTTCGTCGGATTCAGCAACTTCTGCTTCTGCCGCAACTTCGGCGCGAGGGGCTGCCTCTTCACCTTTGTCAGCTGCGCGTTTTGCTTCTTCTTCCTCTACCAGGCGCTGATCGTCTTTATCTTGTTTGCGTTCCATCAAACCTTCTTCGATAGCCTTACCGATCGCCAGCGTGATCAACGAGATTGCTTTGTAAGCATCGTCGTTGGATGGGATTGGGAAGTCAACCAATTCAGGGTTTGAGTTGGTATCGCAGATCGCAAAAATAGGGATGTTCAATCTTTTTGCTTCTGCAACCGCAATGTGCTCGCGTTTTACATCAACGATGAAAAGCGCCGCTGGAAGGCGAGTAAGGTCCGCTACACCACCTAGTACTCTTTCCAGTTTCTCCTTTTCACGTGTAAGCATCAGGCGTTCTCTTTTCGCAATATTGCTAACCGTGGCTTCGTCTTTCAGCATCTTCTCGAGAGTCTGCATTTTTTTCAAAGACTTGCGAATCGTGCCAAAGTTTGTCAGCATACCACCCAACCAACGATCAGTCACGTAAGGCATTTTAAGGCGTTTTGCCTCTTCCGTTACGATTTCCTGCGCTTGTTTTTTAGTAGCAACAAACATGATCTTACGTCCTGAACGAACGATCTGTTTCAACGCAGCTTCCGCTTCGTTAAGGCAGCTCAAAGTTTTGTTCAGGTCAATGATGTGGATCCCGTTCTTCTCCATGAAGATATACGGAGCCATCCGTGGATCCCACTTGCGGGTAAGGTGACCAAAGTGGACACCTGCATCCAATAGTTCTTTATATTCTATTTGTGCCATTGCCAAATTTGATTTAAAATATTTTAGACTTGTTACGCAGCACGAAGCATCGGGCACGATAAGCGACGTCTGGACAATTTTAGTTGAAAGTTTATGAGTCGAGAGTTGAAAGTACACTGAACTTTGAACTTTAAACTCATGCACTCAAAACCATTAACGTTTCGAGAACTGGAACCTTCTGCGTGCCTTAGCGCGTCCGTATTTCTTACGCTCAACCATACGTGGGTCACGGGTAAGGAATCCTTCTTTTTTCAATGCGCCGCGGAATTCGCCGTTGTATTGAACCAGTGCACGTGAAACCGCCATACGGATTGCTTCCGCCTGGCCTGAAATTCCACCACCTCTTACGTTTACTTTGATATCGTAACCATTTCCACCTGAGATTGTCGCGAACGGTTGTTGCAACACGATCTGGTGTACTTCAAACGGGAAATATTCTTTGTAATCACGACCGTTTACTTTAATGTCGCCTTTACCAGGTGTAAGGTAAATACGAGCAACGGCTGTTTTTCTTCTACCTATTGTGTTGATCACTTCCATGAATTACAATTGGATTTGCTTTGGTTGCTGTGCGCTGTGCGGGTGTTCTGCGGCAGCGTAAACAAACAGGTTTGTAAATAAACGACGTCCCAAACGGTTCTTTGGAAGCATGCCTTTTACGGCTTTCTCGATCACACGCTCAGGGTGTTTTTCGAGCAACTCGCGAGGAGTTTGAAAACGTTGACCTCCTGGGTAACCTGTGTGGCGAACATAAACTTTGTCCGTCATTTTCTTACCTGTCAACTTGATCTTATCGGCGTTGATAACGATAACGTTATCACCACAATCCACATGAGGAGTGTAGCTTGCTTTGTGTTTGCCTCTGATAATTTTAGCAACTTCGCTGGCCAGACGACCAAGAACTGCATTTTCAGCATCCACAACAATCCACTCCTTGTTTACTGTGTTTTTGTTCGCCGAGATGGTTTTGTAGCTTAACGTATCCACGATTAACAAAAAATTAAATTGATTTTCAATAATTTACACTGTAACAAGACAGTCCATCGCAAAATGGGAGTGCAAATATAGAGTTTAACAAATTGAATTACAAGTATGTTGTGAAATTCATTTATCAATCCCCTAATGCAAAGGACAATGCGGCGTACGGAAGACCGTAAACTTTGGACGCATGTCGCTGGCTGTTATCGAGGTAAACATTGAAATCGTCTATCTTTTTGGTCGTGTAAGTAATCCGTCCGTAAGCGTAACCGACCTTCACGCCGATCCTCCGGCTGGCCTTGAAGCGCACAAATGCCTCCGACTGCCCGCTATTTCTGCGAAGCACAAGCGGCAATGCATTGAATAACGTGGGTTTGCTGGCCAACCATTGATTATAATGCGGCTCGCCGGTACCGTTCGCGGGGAGGTTCTTTTCGTAAAATCCGTGCCGTTTGGTACCAAAAGTAACGCCCAGCAAATCGGTATTCACACCAATATCGAGTTTCCAGAAGCTCACATTGACGCCCGCCAGAAAGCTCACGCCATTAATGGAAACATCCCTGTATTCGAGGTAATCCTTGATTCCCGCAATGCGTTTCGTATCCAGATTGGTCCTGCCCGCATAATAGCCCCAGGCCCTGAAACCGAGCCCGAACCGAAGCCAGGGAAGTTTCGGAGAACCGATTTCCTCGTGATAGCTGATAGAAGGAGCCCAGGAATTACTTCCCACGCCGGTACCGACATCCACACCTGCTGCAATCGGCGAAGTATATTGAGCGTGTGTAAAAGTGGTATTCAGTAATAAAATCGCAATCAGTCCTTTTAAAATTTTCATTGCTGAACCCATAGTTAGATGATGAATTTTACAATAATAACTGATACCCGCAAGAAATCACGCCTTATACGTTTGCAAGTGGTTACATTAGTGCTGTATGCGTTATCCAGCGGTAGTCTGTACGCTCAAATCAGTGATCATCTGGCGTTCGTCCCGCTTTTCAATGGTAAAAACCTGAACGGCTGGGTAGACGTCAACACTTCCAAGGACACCTGGAAGGTCAAAAACGGGACATTAATATGCTCGGGTAAGCCCATTGGCGTGATGCGCTCCGACCGGCAATACGAAAACTTCATCCTCGAAGTGGAATGGAAGCATATGGAAGCGGGCGGCAACTCGGGCGTATTTATATGGAGTGAAGGCACCCCACAGGAACACGACCCGCTTACGAAGGCCATCGAAGTTCAAATGCTCGAACTCGAATATGCCCCGCAGCATAATGCAACCGAAGATTATGTCCACGGCGAGCTCTTCCCTACCATGGGCATGACCGCCATCCCCGACAACCCGCGCGGCATCCGCAGCAAGTCCCTCGAAAAGCGCTGCAAAGGCAAAGGCGAATGGAACAAATATGTGGTAGTGGCCGTGGACGGCACCGTCAAGCTCTCCGTCAACGGCAAGTTCGTCAACGGCCTCCGCGCTTCCGAGCGCAAGAAAGGCTACATCTGCCTCGAAGCCGAAGGCGCCGAGATCCATTTCCGGAACATGCGCATCATGGAGCTGCCGGGCGGGATTACTACGCCGGAGCAAGTGGCGCCGGTGGTGGAGTGATTTGGGAAGTTGCCTTTCTCCGAATATCTTGTTGAAGATTTCAATCATTTGACATGAAAATCTCCTTCATAGGCGCTGGTAATGTGGCCTGGCATTTGGCGCAGGCGTTTGAGGATGCGGGGCATTGGATTTGCGAGGTATATAGCCGCGATACGCAGAAAGCGCGTCAGCTGGCTTCTTCCTTATATGATACCAATATCCAGCCCGACCTCAATTTCTCGGAAAGCGAAGCCGAAGTGATCGTGATAGCTGTGACGGACGATGCGATCGAGAGCGTGATCCAGCGCATTGTGCTGCCCGAGGGCGTGATCCTCGTGCATACGTCAGGCACGCGCTCACTCGCTGAATTTCAGAAACTTGTGGAGATTTACAGCGACGTATATGTGCACACGGGCGTGTTCTATCCTTTGCAGACATTCACAAAGGACGTCGAAATGGATTACAGCGAGCTCCCGTTCTGCATTGAATCCAGAAACGAGCTGATCGAGGGTAAACTGATGCAGCTCGCGTCGAGTGTAAGCAATAATGTAACCCGAATGGATTCCGACGAACGCTTCATTCTGCATGTGGCCGCCGTCTTTGCGAGCAATTTTACCAACTACATGCTCACGATCTCCCACGATCTCCTCGAACGCGAACAGCTCAACTTTGACCTGCTGAAACCCCTCATTCAAACCACTATTTACAAGGCCCTGGCCTCTGACGACCCGTCGATAGGACAAACCGGCCCCGCCCGGCGCGGCGACTGGAAAACCACCGCGCGCCATCTCGAATATTTGCAGGAGACCAATGAAGATTATACGGAAATATACCGCCTGCTTACCGACAAGATCCGGAACCTCTACATTTCAAAATAATAAGTAGCCGCACCGTCACGAAAAAAGTTAGGCTATATTTGCAGGATTCACAATTCGGCTATTCATGAATTCGACTCTAACGGAACGTTTCAAGCGCATTACTACCTTCATTTTTGATATCGACGGCGTTATGACCGATGGCAGCGTCATCGCCCTCGAAACCGGCGAACAGCCTCGCATCTTCAATGTGCGCGACGGCTACGGCATCAACCGGGCGATCAGAATGGGCTATCGCGTGGCGATTATCTCCGCGCAAAGCCAGGTAGGCGTTCGGAAACGCCTCGAATACCTCGGTGTCAGCGATATTTTCATCGGCACTTCGCCGGACGGCAAACTGCCTGTTTTTAAAAAATACCTCGCAGAAACCGGCCTCACCGAAGATGAAATCGTGTTCATGGGCGACGACCTGCCCGACTACGAAGTCATGCGCACGAGCGTAATGGGCGCCTGCCCGGCCGACTCCGCCGACGAAATCCTCGCTATCGCCGATTATATTTCCCCTAAAAACGGCGGCCGCGGAGCCGTTCGCGACCTGATCGAACAGGTGATGAAGGCGCAGGGAAAATGGATGGCCTGGTTTGAATAAAAAGCTTGGTGGTGGACAAGAAAAAGCGCTATTTCCCAAATCTGAACGGTATCCGTGCTATTGCCGCTTCGCTGGTGGTATTTCACCACCTCGAACAGGCTAAGCATGCATTAGGCATTGCCAATGTGTACGATATGCCCATTATCCAGCATGCCGGAAGGCTAGGTGTGGGGCTTTTCTTCGTATTGAGCGGCTTTTTGATCACCTATTTGCTGCTGGAAGAGCGCGGCCGGTTCGGTAATGTAGACGCCAAAAAATTCTATCTCCGCCGTGTCTTCCGCATCTGGCCTATTTACTTTTTGATCATCGGTCTGTCGTTCTTCGTTTTCCCGCACATCCCGATCTTCGATTACCCGGGCATTGAAGAAAAACTGACCGTAGACCTGCCCGAGCGGCTTACATTGCTGCTATTGGTGCTGCCGAATTTTGCATTCGTTCTCTATGATCTCCCCTATTGGTGCGCGCAAACATGGTCCATCGGCGTGGAAGAGCAATTCTATTACCTTTGGCCGTGGCTGATCAAATATCCCAAAAAGCGTATCCCGATCCTGATATTCTTCCTGTTGCTAACCGCAGGATTGCTTTATCTCGGTCTTGAAATGGCTGATCCACCGGAGGAAGCTCGTCAATCAATGATCACGACATTCCTCGGTCAGTTCCGCATTCAAACGATGGCTTTGGGAGGCTTGTGCGCCTGGCTTGTTTACAATGAAAAGACACGGTTTCTGGACTTTATTTTCAGGAAAGATGTACAGATCGTCGCGTACACGATCCTGCTTGCATTATTCTTCTCAGGCGTGCATTTCTTTGGTTTTCTGGAAGTATATGCGCTGTTCTTCGCATTCTTCGTGCTCAATGTCTCCTGCAATCCAGACACGATCGTGCATTTGGGGCATCCGGTAATGGACCATTTAGGGAAAATTTCCTACGGCCTTTATATTTACCATGTGGCGGTGATCGTGGTGATCATCAATCTGTTCGAGATGTATGCACCGGGCTGGCGCGATGCGAGTTATCAGGTGGTACTATATGCAGTGAGCTTCGTCGGCTCCGTGGCAGTGGCTACTTTTTCTTTTAATTATATTGAAAAACCACTCCTCGCGTACAAGGACCGCAAGTTCGGCCGCTAGCTATTTTACTTTCGGCAGTTCCGACATCGTGTAGAATTTCAGTTTCTGCTTATCCGCTTCACGCAAAACCGCCGCCAGAAAACTGACATTGAAACCATATTTACCATTCTCCGGCCCACTATACAGCGGTTCATGCCCGAAAACCATTAACGCAGTGCCATTTTCCTTTGCTTCCTCAATCGCCTCCACGATTTCCTCTTCGGTCACCTCGTCGTAGTCGATCATCAGTGCATCCACTTTCTGCTCACCATCGAATGCATAGTATATCGCATTCATCCACCGCGGCGGCCATGCGTACAGTTGAAAGCCCTTATATTTTCTTCTCGAAATAGCCACATCGCGTAAAATTGTAAACCCGTTCGCTAAAAGCACCGAATCGACGCGAGCATTATGGTTTCCGCCCGGGTGCGCGTAGGAAGTAGGTTTAAAACCTGCCGCATACATATGGCGCAAACCTGGTTCCAGTTCGGTTTCAATGTATCCTTTGGGACCACCCGCAGCCATGAGTTCGGTGGATTTGGCGTGAACTGTTCCGTGGAAACCTATTTCGTGACCTTCCTTTTCAAGCTGTTTCAGCATTGCTACCTCTTCCACATTCAGGCTATCGGGGCAAGTGATGAAGAAGGTAGCTTTGGCATTATATTTCTGAAATAATGGCCTGAGTTGGTACCATTCTTTGATAAAATGATCGTCGAATGAAATGGCAATGCCCCCCGCATCGGGCTTTCCGGATGGGCTTCCGCAACTCCAGAGCGCACTTATTAGCAGAAAGAGCAGTAGCCAGCGCAATCCATTCATTAAGTTGAAAGCGATTTTAATGTATTTCAAAACTTCGCAAATGATCTGTTATTTTCGCTAAATTAATGACACGGATGAAAATACTGCACACCGCCGACTGGCATATTGGCAAAAAGCTAGACAACTTTTCCCGCCTCGACGAACAGCGCCTCGTCCTCGAAGAAATCTGCGAAATAGCGGAACGCGAGGCGGTCGACGCGATCGTCATCGCTGGCGATCTGTTCGATAACTTCAACCCGTCGTCCGAAGCTACCGAGCTTTTGTACAGCACATTGCACCGCCTGTCCGCCAACGGCACCCGTGCCGTCATCGCCATCGCCGGCAACCACGATTCCCCCGAGCGCATCCAGGTACCCGACGCGCTCGCGAAGGTTTGCGGCATTCTGTTTGTCGGTTTCCCAAATACGGAAGTCAAGCCATTTTGCACGCAGGGAAAGGTGGATATTGTCAAAACGGCGCCCGGTTTCCTGGAAATCAGCCTTCCTAATGCCCCCTTCCCCCTACGCGTACTACACACGCCTTACGCGAATGAGCAGCGTTTGAAAACATTCCTCGGTGTGGAAGAATCGGAAGAGGCATTACGCATTCATTTACAGGAACATTGGCAAGCCCTTGCAGATCAATACCTCGACGACCAGGGATTTAACCTGCTCGCCACGCATTTGTTCGTCATGCAAAAAGGGGGCCCCATGCCCGAAGAACCGGACGACGAGCGCCCCATCCTGCATATTGGCGGCGCACAAGCCATTTACACCGAAAACTTCCCGAAACAGGTGCATTACATTGCATTAGGCCATTTGCATCGCTTTCATCAAGTCGACAAAGTCCCGGCCCCCGCTGTCTATTCGAGCAGCCCGCTGGCGTACAGCTTTTCGGAGGCGGATCAGAAAAAGTATGTGATATTGATTGAAGCGGAAGCCGGAAAGCTGGTCGGTTATACGCCTATTGAGCTTTTGAAAGGCAAAAAGCTGCGCCGGAAGAGCTTTCATAGCATTGATGAAGCCATCGAGTGGCTGGGCGAGCATTCAGAGGATTTAATTGAGCTAACGATCATTTCCGACAATTACCTCGAAGCCTCTGACAAAAAGCGGCTAA
>DATMSL010000541.1:0-3524 GCA_035565435.1 Dyadobacter sp.
TAATTCTCCCCAAAATTATTTATTTACCGATACGAACTACAAATCGTGCGGACATTTTCATATTAGCCGTCCATCGGTTACCACAGGTTAGCGCATTTTTAAGAACTTTGCAAATTGTTCATAAACACCAATGCGTAAAAGACTTGAATTTATTGCCTTGTACGGGCTGGCCTGGGTCGTTATCTTCCAGTTTTTCCGGGTCATTTTCCTGGCATACCATTATAAAAAGGCACTCGAACTTCCCTCTTCGCTATGGGTGGCGAGCGCAACTCACGGGTTGCCGATGGACATTTCTTTCGCGGCCTATATCCTGGCGATTCCGACATTATTAATGATGTTCACCGGCCAACGTTGGGACTGGTACCGCAGGACGCTGTCGATCTACACCATTGTTATAGTATCCCTGATCACCCTCCTCACGGTCGTAGACCTCGAACTGTTCCGCGCATGGGGCTTCCGCATCGACGCAACCTCCCTGCATTACCTCGAAACACCTGCGGAAGCGATGGCCTCGATGGGCGCGGCGCCGGTATGGCAACTGGTTTTGTTACTTATTGTATTGATTTTTTTGGTCAATCGGGTATTGCAAACCATTATTCGCCGTGTTGCGGGATCATTCCGGCGATCACCGCTTTTATACACCATACCCGCGTTCCTTATTATTGCCGGCAGTCTCATCATTCCTATCCGCGGCGGCTTCCAGCTCGCGCCTATGAACGAAAGCGCGGTGTTTTTCAGCGACAAGAGCTTTGCCAACTATGCCGCTGTAAATGTTCCCTGGAACTACATGCGCTCGGTTTTGAATGAGAGTTATTCCAATGAAAACCCGTTCAAATACTCGGAAGATGCGGAAGCAAAGCAAACTGTCGCTGATCTTTACAAATCGAATGGTACGACAGAACAGGTTGTAGACACGGTCGGCAAAAAGAATGTGCTGGTGATTATCTGGGAAAGTTTCACAGCAAAGGCTGTGGGCTCGCTCGGTGGTTTACAAAACATCACTCCGCAGTTTGACCAGATTGCCAAAGAAGGGCTGCTCTTTACTAATATATATGCAAGCGGCAACCGCAGCGATAAGGGAATGGTAGCCATCCTGAGCGGCTATCCCGCCCAGCCTACCACCTCCATTATTAAAATACCGAAAAAAACCGCATCGCTCCCGTCACTGCCGACGATTTTCAAAACCAACGGCTGGCAAACATCCTTTTATTACGGAGGCGAAACCGAGTTTGCTAATATGAAATCCTATTTCCTCCAACAGGGGTTCGACCGGATTGTCGATATCAATGATTTCGATTCCAAAGACATGAATTCCAAATGGGGGGCGCACGACCATGTGGTTTTCAAGCGGTTAATGCACGACCTCGACCAGGAAAAGCAGCCGTTCTTCTCCACTATGTTCACATTAAGCAGCCACGAACCATTTGAAGTACCGACCAAAACCGTGATCCAGGGCAACGATCCGGAGCATTTGTTCCTGAACGCATTACATTATACCGATGAATCTCTCGGCGCGTTCCTCCGCGAGGCTCAGACCAGGCCATGGTGGAAAAATACGCTCGTCGTCATCATCGCCGACCACGGCCATCCATTGCCCGAAACGCGGAAAGACAAACCGTCGGAGTTCCATATTCCTATGCTCTGGCTCGGCGGCGCACTTGCGGCCGAACCCTCACGCGTAGACACGCTCGCGTCGCAAACCGACCTCGCCGCCACCATTTTGGACCAAATGCACCTCCCGTCTGGAACTTTTGCGTGGAGTAACGACATTTTCAAAAAGGGCCGCCAGGGTTTTGCCTATTTCGCATTCAACAACGGCCTCGGGTGGATGCGCCCCGACGGATTTCTTGTGCGGGACAACATTGGAGGGAATATCACCGAGAAACACGGCGCTTTACCACCGCAGGAGGAAGGCCTTGGTAAGGCCTACCTGCAATCTTCTTTTGGAGATTATTTAAAGCGTTGATAATAAAGGTGTAATTTTGCAGGATATTAAAAAACAATGAAAAAAGTCGCTTTCTATACATTAGGGTGCAAGCTGAATTATTCCGAAAGCTCTTCGATCGGACGGATGTTCGAGGATAAGGGCTACACCAAAGTGGAATTCAATGAAAACCCGGATATTTTTATCATCAACACCTGCTCGGTGACCGAGAATGCAGACAAGAAATGTCGCAAAATCGTGCGCGAGGCCCAGAAGATCAATGCAGATGGCTATGTGGCGATCATTGGCTGCTATGCGCAGCTGAAACCGAAGGAAATCTCCGAAATACCCGGCGTTGACGCCGTTTTAGGTGCTGCCGAGAAATTCCGGTTGGTAGAACTGATCGATACATTCGAAAAAACGCCGTCCGGCCAGCCGGCACAGGTAATCGCTTCCACGATCGACAATGCGGTGGAATACCATACTTCCTACTCGCTCAACGACCGCACGCGCACGTTCCTGAAAGTGCAGGACGGGTGCGACTACCCTTGCGCGTATTGCACGATTCCGCTCGCGCGCGGGAAGAGCCGGTCCGACAGTATTGAGAATATCGTAAAGGCAGCGCGGGACATTGCCGCACGTGACGTGAAGGAAATCGTACTTACCGGTGTAAATATCGGCGATTTCGGCCTGCGTAATGGTGTTCGCGAGGAGACTTTCCTGGATTTGATCCAGGCATTGGACGAAGTAGAAGGCATCGAGCGTTTCCGCATTTCTTCCATCGAGCCAAATTTGCTGACAGACGAAATCATTGAATTTGTAGCGCAATCCAAACGCTTTGCCCCGCATTTCCATATCCCATTACAATCGGGCTCGAACAAGGTGCTGGGCCTGATGAAGCGCCGCTACAAACGTGAGCTTTATGCGGAACGCGTCGCGAAAATCAAATCGCTTATGCCGGATTGCTGCATTGGCGTGGATGTAATCGTAGGCCATGCAGGCGAAACGAAGGAGCTGTTTGAGGAAACTTATCGCTTTTTGAATGAGCTGGAAGTTTCGTATCTGCACGTGTTTACTTATTCGGAAAGAGAAAATACTACTGCACTAGCTATTCGCCCTATTGTTCCAAAAGCCGAACGGGCGGAACGTTCCAAAATGCTGCACATTCTTTCAGATAAAAAGAAGCGCTTCTTCTATGAGAGCCAGATTGGCAAGGAAGGTAAAGTGCTGTTTGAAGATGAGGTACAGAACGGGCAGATGCTTGGGTTTACAGGCAACTACGTGCGCGTGGCTGTGAAATATGATCCGCTGCTGATCAACGAAACTAAGGACGTGCGGTACGATCACATCAACGCCGAAGGCTTAATGGAAGTCACTGAAATTCAAGAAGAAATACTAGTTCATTAATAAAAATTAATTTTAATCTCTTACCGTCGACTTAAGTCGACGGCTAAAGACTAAAGGCCGGATTTAAGTTGGCGGCTAAAGAATAGGGGCTCGCCTCGGATTCGACGATTTAGGAGTTTTAGTTTTAAATTAGAAAAGCCCGACCAATTTGGCCGGGCTTTCTAATTTATTCTTATAGTTTAGATTAAGCCTC
>DATMSL010000542.1:0-3830 GCA_035565435.1 Dyadobacter sp.
GACGACTATTGCAACATCATCATCGATGATTTTTCCGACAATGAATATCGCTTCTATTTGAAAGGAAGAAATCCGGAAACTTGCAGAGTAAATACATTCAGGAGAATTAACTATCTATGGGGCGATCGGTTCGTCGATAAAATTGCCAAAGGTGATACGGTCGTAAAGAAAAAGGGAGAGTTGAAATTCTACATTCATAAAAAAGGGAATGTTCTTAGCTTCCCTTTCAAATGCGGTGAGGAGACTTTCAACTAAACGCGTAAAGCAGAAAAAGGCGCCCCTTCCGGAGCGCCTTTCATTCATAATCAACAACATACCATCAAATGCCGTTCAGCTCGGCTTCGGTGAATGCTTTTTCGCGGCCGGTGAGTTTTGTGCGGACTTTGGTCACTTCTTCGGTGGTCACCTTGTCGGCGTTGTTGCGCCATGAGCGGCGAATGAAACTCAGCAGCTGCGCGATGTCTTCGTTGGGCATGTCCTTGTCGTAGCCGATGCCGGGCATGTCGCCGCTTACTTCCGGCGTTTGGTACACGTGGCCGTTCACCTTGACTGGGCCGGTAAGGCCGAAAAGAACGATGGAAATGAGTTTATCCTTGTTGCCGGTCACCCATTCCGACTGGTTCAATGGCGGTGCAAGTGATTTCACGCCGCCGCCATCGGCCCCGTGGCAGGTCTGGCACACCGAAGTAAATAGTGCTTCGCCTTTTGGAAATTCCTTTTTGAGCATTTCGGGGTTGCGGTTACCCTGCGCATTGCGGACAGCCGTCACTACGCGTGCCAGTTGCTTGTTGAGCACCGCATTCTGATCGGACACAGAAGCAGAAATGGCGCTCTGAAAGGCTTCTTCCTGATCCTGCAAGTTGCTGATAATCGCGTCGGACACGTAGCGATTGTTCGGATATTTGGCCGCCAGCTTGTTGAGTAGCCCGCGAGACGCATTCTGGTCGAATTTTTCAATGCTTTTGGCAAGGAATGCAATGTAAGGCGCCGCGAGCGTATCGCCCGAATCGACGATGCCGTCAAATGCGGTGGCAAATTGCTGGTAAGAAGTCGGCGTGATCACCGCTGTAGATGCATATAGCCCCTGCGCACGGAAAGGCCAGGCCGATTGCCGGATCCAGCTCAGCGCTTCTTCCGGTTTCAGGGAGTTCAGGCCTTCGAGCGTCCACAATGCGTGGATGGCCAGCAATGGATCGGCAGTTTGCTTAATAGCTTCCCGAAGCGCGGGTACCGTCTGGTTGTATTTGCCGTCGATCAGCTTTTGTTGGGCGCGATCACGGACCCAGCCGTTCGGATGGCCGAGCAGTTTCACCAATTCCTGGGCACCATCCGGAATGGTTACCGTTTTAGGATTCGAGCCTTTTGGAACGATCTTGTAAATGCGGCCCGCCGAAAGTGGTTGCGTCAGGTCGCGTTTGCCGATCTGGTCTTTTAGGTAAGGTGTCAGGTAAGTTTTGTGCTGGATAATGCCGCGGTACATGTCGAGCACGAACATGCTGCCGTCAGGGGCATTGTAGAGGCTCACCGGGCGGAAACGCTCGTCGGTGCTGGCGAGGAATTCCTTGCCTTTGTAGGCGATATCTCCTTTTACCACATATCCTTTTTCATTCAGAAAATCCCTTTTGATCAGGTTTGCGGAAGGCTCCGGTACAAATGCATTGAAATCGTAGTTTTTGCCAAAAAGATCGCCGCGGTAAATGACTGGCGCAGCGGCGGCGGTGAACTCATTCAAACGCAGGCTGTCGTCGAGAATATTCTTCATGTAGCCACGGTTCACGCCCGGCGTAGGATGTAGCGGATAAACCTTATTGTTGGCCACCGATTTCTCATTATAACCGGCAACGCCTCTCTGGTTCTTGTTCCATGCGCCAAGGCCCGCAGGGAAATAATCGCCCAGGAGGTTTTGCGAATTGTTGTTGTAATAAAGGCGGCCGTAGTTGTCCTGGCATATGCCCCATTGGCCACGGAAGTGGGTACGCTCGATCACCCATTTGCCTCCGACATGCCGGTAGCGTTTGTCGGACTTGGCATTATAAATCCAGTTGTCCATCGCGCGGAGGAGGCCGTTGGGCTGGTGCTCCACGTTTCCGCCCTCGGTGTATTTAGGATCTACGAGTGTCTTTTTGACCACCTGGTCGTTTTTCAGTTCATAAAACCAAAGATTGGTTGGCTCGGCAACGAGGATACCGTTTTCGATGAGGCATATCGCGCGCGGGAGCACGAGCGAGTCGATCACCACTTTGCGATCGTCGTAAACACCGTCCTTATTTTTATCGTCGAGGATCACGATGTTACCATTCGGGATGTCTTCGCCCGTACCAATGGTATCGGGCATGTAGCCTACCATCTCTACGACCCACATTCTGGCTTTGTCATCGAACTGCATTGCCACAGGCGCGCTCACGAGCGGCTCGGATGCGACGAGTTTGACCTCAAAACCGTCCTCGACGACCATTTTACCAATGGTTTCGGAGGCAGGGATAAAAGGAGACTTTCCGGCATTCGGGGCGGGTTTTTCTTCTTTTGCAACGGTTGTCGTGGCGGAAGAGGTGGTTTGCTGGCTTGTTTGCTTGTTGGTTTTACAATATACCAACATGGACGAAACTGCCAGGATCAAAAGGGGATAACGGTACTTCTTCATCAGAATGCTATGCTAGCAATATTAACGGCTTGGTAATTTTTCGATAGATCAGTTGTTTAACGATTCTTCCACCGGTTTCATATTGGAGGTCAGGAAATGGATGGCAAGCCACGCAATGATGTAGGCGAGCCCGCAAACGATGAACAGGATGTTGTAGCCCGCTCCGATGTTACCTGTTCCCTTGTAATGGTCGAGCAATGCACCTACCAGCAGCGGGAAGAACGTCGAGCCGAGGGAGCCGGCCATACCGCCGATACCTACCACGGAGCTTACCGCGCGTTTCGGGAAAATGTCGGAAACGATGGTGAAAATGTTCGCACTCCACGCCTGGTGCGCAGCTGTTGCGATGGCGATAATGCCTACGACCGTCCAGATGTCCGTCGCGAATTGTGCAAGGATAATCGGCATGACGGCGAACGCCATGATGAGCAATGTGGTTTTGCGGGCTCTGAGCGGCGTCCAGCCTTTTTTGATCAGGTACGACGACAGATAACCGCCGCCAATGCTACCGAATGTGGTTGCTGTGTAAACGATCGCCAAATGCATGCTGGGCTTTTTGAGGTCCAGTGCAAATGTGGTTGCGAAATAGGATGGCAGCCAGAACAGGAAGAACCACCAAACGGGGTCGGTGAGGAACTTTCCGATAATGAATACCCAGGTTTGCGGAAGTCTGATCAATTTAGTCCAGTGAATGGTCTTTTGGTTCTCGCCATCGCCGGCCTCATTGTCGCTGTGGATGAATGCGTATTCTTCTGCACCTACTTTCTTATGGCGCGAAGGGACTTCGTACATCAACCACCAGAATATCAGCCAGACAAACCCGATCGCACCCGTGATCAGGAATGCGCCCTGCCAGCTGTATGTGCTCAGCAGCCAGGGTACCAGAATAGGCGCTGCTACGGCACCGATACTGGTGCCAGAGTTGAAAATGCCGGTTGCAAGTGCACGTTCGCGTTTGGGGAACCATTCTGCCGTGGCTTTTACGGCCGCCGGGAAGTTACCTGCTTCGCCAAGGCCCAATACAGCGCGGACAGCACCGAAGCCGAACGTGCTTTTAACAAATGCATGCGCCACCGCAGCAATACTCCATATGATGATGGAAACGGCATAACCGAGCTTGGAGCCGATCTTGTCGATGATGTTACCGAACACAATATAACCTGCGGCATAGCAGCCCGCGAAAACCATT
>DATMSL010000543.1:0-13611 GCA_035565435.1 Dyadobacter sp.
CCGGAAGTGAGATGGATTGACATGGAATATAATGCGGGTTTTGGTATTGCCAACAACCGCGGCATGGAGATCGCCAAAGGGAAATATCTGCTGCTGTTGAATGCCGATACGCTGCTGACCGACGATGTGATTGGCCGGTGCTTTCATCGGATGAATGAGCGGCTCGATATTATCGCCTGCGGCGCACTGCAATACTACCCCGACGGCACCCCGATGCCTTTCTACCGAAGTTTCAACGAGTTCCGGAAGACGTTTTTCATACTTCCTCCAAGCGGTTTGGTAGATAAGGTCGTCAACAAACTTTATCCAGAACCGGCCTATGCCGATCCCGATCAATACGACTGGCTTGTCGGCGCATTCATGTTTGTAAGAAGGGAAGGTTTTGAAAAGACAGGCGGTTTCAGCAAAGAGTTTTTTATGTATGGCGAAGACGTGGAATGGTCGGGCCGATTGGGAAAGCTCGGGAAGCTGTGTTATTTTCAGGATTGCACTTTTATCCATTTGGAAAACAACAATCCGTTCCGACGGACGCATATTTCGTGGATCAACCGGTTCAGTACCCAGATGCAGGTTTCCAATTTCCTATGGGTAAGGAAGCAATATGGCATTTTTCAGTACGTCATGCTGATCCTGCATTACATTTTCATGGTGCCGGTGGTTTACGGGTGGAAAATGCTTCTTAACCTGAGAAAAAGCGGGAATCCGTTTTCGGAGCTTCGCACACAATATATATATGTAAGAAAGACCCGCGTTCTTTTAAAATATTTCTGGAAAACGCTGTTCCTCCGCGAGGGCCTGTACAAAATCAAGCCCCAGGAGAATATCGACCTCTTAACTGCCTCTGCATGAATCAATCCAAGAAGAGAATCCTCTTTTTTACGCCCTATGCCACACGGACAGGATCGGAAATGATGCTGTTGTACATTTTGAAAAAAATAGACCGCTCGCGGTTCGACGTCGGTATCGTCAGTTTCGCGAATGGCGAGCTGCTCGCCGAGTTTCCCCAGGACATTCCCGTCCATATTGCCCCGCGTAAATTCAATACGATCGAGAAAATTTCTTTTCACCTCGGCATTAATCCAACGCTCCGCGCATTAAGGAAGCTTGCCAAAAGTTTCAATGCCGATTTCTGGTATGTGAATACGACGATGATCCCCGAGACAATCGTGGTGGCCAAGGAATTCGGGATTAAGGTAATTACCCATTTCCACGAAATGCCGCTCACGTACGCGTACCTGAGCGCGCCCGACTTCAAAAGTATTGTGGATTACTCGGAGCTGCTCATAGGGTGCTCGCAAACTACTTGCGATTCATTGAAAGATGCCGGAGGGAAAAATGTAGGGTTGCTTTACTCATTTATCGACCCTTCTCTGGTAAAAAAGGACGATAATCGCTCGGCCGAATTGCGGAAAAAGCTGGGTATCCCCGCCGATGCATTTGTTTGGATATTGTCGGGAATGACCTCCGAGCGCAAGGGTTTCGATATGCTGCCCGATATTGCTGCGGAAGTGAACGATCCGCGGGTACATCTGGTGTGGGTCGGTGCAACGATCGACGATGGATTGGTGTATTATACCGAGCAACGCTGCGCCAACAACACATCGGCGACCAAAATTCACCTGACCGGCAAGCAGAAAGAAGATTATTATGCCTATCTTAATATGGGAAATGGTTTTCTGCTTACCTCACGTCAGGACCCTTTTCCACTGGTGATGATAGAAGCCGCGTTGCTGGGTAAGCCTATTGTTGCATTTCCTTCAGGGGGTGTTTCCGAGTTTGTCAAGGATGGCATGGGAGTGGTTACGGAAGATCTGAGCGTCAGACAAATGGTTGCGGCCATGCGGTCGTTGATGAATGGTGAAATCAAAACCGACAGCGCCCGGAGCATCGAAGTGGCGAGCCGCTTTAATGTGGAAAACGGATATAATGAGTGGATCGAATTAATTGACAAAACCCGTTAGTATGCTCAATTCTACGTGCGCGTTTAAGTTTTTGACCCGTATTGCTTTGTTGCTGATCGTCCTTGTGTGGGGAGGCTCGGTGTCAGCACAAAGCCCGCAAAGAACCACCGAAGCAGATAACCAGCGCTACCTTGCGCTGATGCTCCTGAACCTCACTAACCCGGACGACATCGGTCCGGAGCCGGATCTGATCCGATCGGCAAAGAGTTACGGGCTCAATGCGGTATACATCACCATTCCTTGGGACAAGATATATCTAAATTCTCCTACGGATACTCCGCGGTGGGCCAAGTACGATCAGCAGATCAAAATTGCGACGGACCTGGGTATGAAGGTCGCATTGCGCATTCACCTCGGCCGGCATAGCACGCGCATCAAAGGCTTTTGGGATGTTTCCGACAGCCAGTTCAGCCATTCCGGCAAGCCTCTGCTCAGTGGTTACGAGGATACTTTTTTCGGATTTGATAACCAGCCTATTCTGGATAAGGGAGTTGCCTTTGTAAAAGAGGTAATGAATCACTATAAGTATTTGCAGACCGAAAAAAAACTGCTGTATGTGTCGGTGACCTGCACCGGTACACAGGAAGGCGAGTATGGCGGCGGTTTGATCGAAAATGGTAAGGAAAACGCGGCTGTTTACGACTATTCTCCTTCCATGGTGAAGGGTTTTAAGGAATTTGTTAAAGGAAAATACAAAAAGATCGAGCGGATCAATTACCTGTGGGGGATGACTTTCAAGTCGTTCGATGAGGCAAATCCGCCGGCAACTGCCTGGGAGCCCAACCTATCGTTCCGCCAGCGCTATGGAAAGGATTGGTATATCTATCGCCATATGATGCTTAAAAGGTTTACCGAGCAAATGGTGGCGGCGGTTAAAGGCGTTGATCCGGGGATCAAATATGTGTCGGATTACGGGTCGGTATTCGATGGGCAATCAGCCACGCGGGGGACATTGGGTTTTCGCGATCTTAATGAAAAGACAGATGGGATCAAGGTTAACGACAACCTGGCTGCGCACGATCACCGGTGGTCGGTGGATATTCTGAAAAGCGATGCGCCTGCGGGTTTTATTACGGCCAATGAGCTTTTTGTGAGCTCCTACCTTGATAATGCCGCCCATATGAAGCAGATCAACGAAAATTTCGAGCATGGGGCGAATGTGGTGGCCGCGGTGATTTCGACAAAAGACCAGATGGCCCGCGCCGAAGGCTTTTTGAGACAGGGCGCAGTTACCTGGTTGAACAAACCCATGACGCCCATCGTGTACGCCGATTCGGTGTCGTACCGCTTGTCGGCAGCGACTGAAAAAGGCGGCGCACAAGGGGTGATTTACGATGAATGGGCCAAACGTGCCTACGCCGATCCGACGAAGCCGCGTCCGATCCGAATTCGTCTGATTGAAGACATTTTATCACCAAGTTATTGGGACGATGCGTCCAATAACATGCCCTACGTTTTCAGGCCCGTGCCCATGCAGATCATTCCGGTCAACAAAGATTTCGAATACCGGCTTCCTATCGATACCTTCTCGGATGTGGATGGTAAGATCGTGCGCGTGGACGTGGGTACGTTACCCGCGTGGCTGCGCTACGAGAACGGCGTCTTGCGGGGAAGGCCTACGACGCTCGGCGACTACCGCATTTCGGTAAAGGGGATCGACGACGAGGGCGGTTCGGCGGAAGCTTTTTTTACCATTCGTGTGGATACCCGCGAGAATGCGAACAAACCACCGACCGTCGACAGCAATTTCTCGAACCAGTTGGTGGCGATAGATAAGCCATTTACCATTACCATTCCCAAAACCGCATTTGTCGATCCGGATGGAAGCATTACCAAAGTGGAGGCCAGCGAATTGCCTTCCTGGCTGACATTTTCGAATGGAGTACTGAGCGGTACGCCTACCAAACTGGGCGACTACCGCATTATCCTCAAAGCATATGATGATCTGAATGCGTTTGTGGAAACTTATTTTACGGTTAAAGTCGTGGAGCCGCAGTTTTTGAACTCACCGCCATTCGCCACGAGCGGGCTGCCTACGAAATATGCGCAGATTAACATGCCGTTCAGCTACATTCTGCCTACCAACATTTTCGGTGACGCGGATGGCTACATTTCGTCGGTCACCGTACAAAACCGGCCTTCATGGCTTACGTTTGCCCTCAATGAATTTTCGGGAACGCCCACCGAAGAGGGCGAGTACCGGCTGATCATCCGTGCATACGATAACGCGGGCGCATACGTGGAAATCCCGCTGGTATTGCTGGTGCAAACCCCCGAACTCCGTTTTGAGCTTGTACAGGGCGGCAGTAAGGTGGATCAGCGTGTGATCAGGAAATTGTCGGGGGATGATGTAATCCCTTACGACTCCTTGCCTGCCAAACTGAATATGTATGCTTATGGGAACTTTGAATACGACAAAGTTTCGTTCGATTTGAATGGCCCTTTCCGCAAAAAATCAACGACGGCGATTTTTCCATACGCCCTATATGAAGATGCTTCCGGCTTTGCACCTTATGTGGGGAGATATACATTGACCGTTACCGCATTCAGAGAAGACTCCGCCGTGGTTACGAACTCCATCGAATTTGGCATTTCGGCAGGTGATAAGGTGGATATCAGCAAAAACATGGAAGACTGGGCGTTTTATCCGAATCCGGTAGAAAGCATTGTCAATATCAAACTCCCCGAATACCAGCCGGGCGACAACCTGAGTTGGGAGATTGTCACGATAGCTGGCAAGCGAATGCCCATTGCCAATTCATTGGTGAAGGTGTCGGACGAGCTCGCTAATCTGGACCTGGACGCGATTGGGTTGTCCTCAGGGATCTATTTTATCAGAGTAGAAAACAACGGAGAGCTGGTGAAGCAATTCAGGATTTTCAAGAAATAGCCGATGCTTACACTGCATTGCGAATGACCGTCCGTTGAAGGCGGTCATTTTCATTTATTTTGATAATAGTATGCTTGCATAATAATTTTTATGATCTATATTTGCATTAATCGCTAATAGTATGCAAGCATACTCAATACTTTCCGACTAACCCGCATTCAGATATGTCCGTTGCAGCAGTAAACCAGACGTCCATCAAAGGAGGTGAATTTCTGATCAAGGAGACCCTGGCGAACCAGATTTTTATCCCTGAAGAATTCAATGAAGAGCAGCGAATGATCGCTGACACTTGCCGTGATTTCCTTTCAAAGGAAGTGTGGCCGCATCTGGATGAAATCGACGGAGCCAAAAGCCCGGCAATGATTTCCGGACTGATGGACAAGGCAGGTGAGCTTGGCTTGCTCGGAACTGCGGTTCCGGAAGAGTTCGGAGGTTTTGGAATGAATTTCAATACTTCCATGCTGGTAGCGGAAGCGACCGGAGCCGGCAATTCGTTTTCGGTAGCGCTTTCGGCGCACACGGGCATCGGTACACTCCCCATTCTCTACTATGGCAACGACGTGCAGAAATCCCAATATCTGCCGAAACTCGCCTCCGGCGAATGGAAAGCAGCCTACTGCCTCACCGAACCGGATTCGGGCTCGGATGCCAATTCAGGTAAAACAAAAGCTAAACTGAGCGCCGACGGACAATATTATGTGATCAATGGTCAGAAAATGTGGATCACGAATGGAGGTTTTGCGGATGTATTTATTGTTTTTGCCAAAATCGAAGAGAATGGCGAAACCGATAAGAACCTGACGGCATTCATCATCGAGAAGTCGTTTGGCGGCATTACGATGAACGAGCCCGAGCACAAAATGGGCATCAAAGGCTCGGACACGCGTCAGTTGTTCTTCAACGATTGCCTGGTACCAGTCGGGAATATGCTTTCTGAACGGGGTAACGGGTTTAAAATAGCGGTTAATATCCTCAATATCGGCCGCATTAAGCTGGCGGCAGCAGCTCTGGGGGGCTCCAAACGGGTGGCTTCGCAGGCAATACAATATGCCAATGAACGCAAGCAGTTCGGTACCGCAATCGCCAATTTTGGAGCTATCAAGCACAAACTCGCCGAAATGGCGGTGGGAATGTTCGCAACGGAATCGGCGGCTTACCGGGTAGGGCAGAATATAGATGACCTCATCCAGGCCTTCAAGGACAAGGGGATGAACGATGCGGAGGCGAAATTGAAGGCACTGGAAGAATTTGCGATTGAGTGCGCGATCATGAAGGTGCATGGGTCGGAAGTGCTGGATTTTGTGGTGGACGAAGGTGTGCAGGTGTATGGGGGGATGGGTTTCTCGGCCGATGCGCCTATGGATCGCGCCTATCGCGATAGCCGGATTAACCGGATCTTTGAAGGTACCAACGAAATTAACCGTCTGCTGGTGGTGGATATGCTGCTGAAACGCGCCATGAAAGGTCAGCTCGACCTGATGGGACCGGCCATGGCAGTGGGTAAAGAAATTTTATCGATCCCCGATTTCAGTTCGGATGAGGACGATACATTGTTCGCAGCGGAGAAAAAAGTGATCAAAAACCTGAAAAAGGCCGCTTTGATGATTGCCGGTGCTGCGGTACAGAAGTTTATGATGAAACTTTCTGAGGAACAGGAGATTATCATGAATATTGCCGACATGGTCATTGAAATTTATGTGGCCGAATCGGTGTTGTTGCGGGTAGAGAAGCGGATCGGGTTGCTGGGGGAAGGTGCGAATGCATTGCATAAGGATATAGCGCTCATTTACCTTAATCGGGCCGTGGAAAGGGTGAACAATGCGGGTCGCTCGGCTATTACCAGCTTTGCCGAGAGCGATGAGCTCCGTGTAATGCTGATGGGATTGAAAAGATTCACGAAAATTGAACCAATGAACCTCAAAGACGCGCGCCGCCGTATTGCCGACGAGCTGATAGCCAAAAATGACTACGTCTTTTAAAAAATCATATAATACCTCAGGCGAATAACCTGCTACAACTGAAAACCAAAATGTACACGTTTGAAAGCCGTATCTGACTCAGATGCGGCTTTTTTGTATCTTGGTGAAAGGTTTTCGATTATTGGTCAAAATGCGCAATTTTGGGAAACCAAAAACGACGCCTTTCTCGTTAGGTATTAGGTTTCTTTTTTTGAGTCAAATAGCAAAAATTAATACGTTGGATTCTCTACTAGCTACTGAAAAACCACCTTTCATGACTTTGCATTCCGTGGATCTGCGTACCACAGGCCAGTTTCCTGCATTACTACTCGATTACCTCGATCAGAAACCTACGCTTGAATCATTTTACAGCATCTTCCCGACGTTGGAGAATGCGGAGAAGGCTATTTTGAACAAAAAAGGCTTCACAGCCGACAAACGCAAAACGCTGGTGGATGTGCTTATGAAGCAATACCACGGCCTTCCTTACTTGCCCGATTTTTCGGTTTTATTACAAGAGAACACCTTCACTGTAACAACCGGTCACCAGTTGAATATCTTCACAGGCCCGTTGTACATTATCTATAAGATAGTCACGATCATCAAACTTGCCGAGGCATTAAAGGCGAAGTACCCGGAATATAATTTCGTACCCATTTACTGGATGGCTACGGAGGATCATGATTTTGAAGAAATCGCCTCCTTTCATCTTTTCGGGCAGACGCACAAATGGACTGGCGAGCATAAAGGGGCCGTAGGAAAGCTGAATCCGAAAGAATTGGCGGGCATTTTGAAGCAGTTGCCGGATAAGCCACTACTTTTCGCTAAGGCTTATCTCGAAAACAGCACATTGTCGGATGCGGTGCGATGTTATATGCACGAGCTCTTCGGACGTTACGGGCTGATCAGCCTCGATGCCGACAATGCGGATTTAAAACGGCACTTCCAGCCGGTCATTCAGGAAGAATTGAAAGACTCCATTTCGGAGAAACTCGTGACGGAAACTACTTCCCGGTTGAATGCGCTCGGCTACCACACTCCTCTGCACGCGCGCGAAATCAATTTTTTTTACCTCGACGATAACCTGCGCGAACGCATCGTGCGTGAGGGTGACGTGTTCAGGGTACTCAATACCGAGCTGGAATTCAGCGAAGCGGAGCTGTTAGCGTTGGCGGAAAGTAATCCGGAGCGTTTCAGCCCGAATGTGATCTTGCGGCCATTATACGAAGAAGTGATTTTACCCAACCTTGCGTATATAGGCGGGCCGTCAGAAGTGCCTTACTGGATGCAGCTGAAAGGCGTTTTCGACCATTTCGGCGTGCCTTACCCGATGCTGATGCCACGGAACTTTGCATTGTACATGAACGGTCATCAGTACAAGAAGGCACAGAAGCTGAAAATAGATTATAAAGACCTGTTCCTGGACGAGATCGCATTGCGTAAGACTTTCATCGAACGGAATACCGAGCACGAGTTGAACCTCAACGAGCAAAAAGAGGCATTCAATGCCATTTTTGACCAAATCCTCGCCAAAGCAACAGAAGTGGACCAAACCATGCACGGTGCGGTAAAAGCCGAGCAAACGCGCCTTTTAAATTCATTGAAGCATCTCGAAAAACGTATTATCCGCGCAGAGGAACGCAATCATGAATCGGAGATCGAGCAATTGCTGACGCTCAAAAACAAACTGTTCCCGAACGGAATCGCCCAGGAACGGTATGATAATTTGCTGAATTTCTATATTAATGATCCTCAGTTCATTCAGAAGTTGATTAATGCCTTCGATCCGCTGGATTTCAGGTATTATGTGCTGCTGGAAGAATAGGAGAGGGGTTTAATTCTTCATTTTTACATCACCGAAGACTGAGGTGACGGTAATCTTGGGCCCGCCGGAACCGACCTTTCCCTGGTAATGCTTCATTTTGTCGGGCCGGCCGTCTTTATCCGGTTGCATCGAGAAATTGACATTCTCCGTCGGGTAACTGAATTTACCATACGTTACACTTACATTGAATTGATTCGACTCGGCAGGCAGCACAATCGAAGAGTATTGCGCCTGGATGTCCACATTCTGGGCTGAGTGCATCAGCTCCTCAATTTTGAAATTACCAGAATAATTGAGCTTGATCTTACCGGTACCGCGGATCGTACCGATTTTGGCGCCGGAATAGTCGATCAAGGCATCCAGGTTCACCACATCGCCGATCATCAGTTCGCCGAATTTGTTGCTTAGCCACACTTTTTTGGCTTGGTCGACCTTCACATTGGAATACTGGCAATCCAGCTTTCCGCCATCCATTTTGCCGATTTTAGCACTACCAAACTGGATATCTATCACATTGTCCGGATTTTCGAGGAGCATGGCCATAAAATTACCGTGCTTGGAATCGACCGTCAGCGGCGCGTAGAAAGAGGGAATGTCGGTATTACCAAACTTGTTGCGAACGGTTAGCGAATTCTCCTTAGGCATATAGATCGTATAATCGATCTGGATGAAATTCTTGTCGCCCTTGTTCTTGTTCCAGCCATTGTTGCCAAATTGGTTGCGATCAATGCGGGTAGTGAGGCTGATGACGTTTTTGACGCGTTTTTCGTCGACATTCACCGAGCTCAGGTATTCCGCGGCGCGGTTGTCGGAGGGTGCGTTGGCGGTAACGACGATCTCCACTTTAATCTCTTCCTTGGCCCACAGATTCACTTTTACGAGGCCGAATTGATTATCGACTTCGAGCGCGTCGCTCTTTTTGACGTCGAACACTTTTACAATATTCCTTCGCTTCTCTATCAGTCCATTCTGTTCGGAATCGTCGGGATCGAGGGCTGCGCTGGCTACCTGCGGGAGTGCGGCAATCACACTAAATAACAGGAGCTGGGCTATTTTCTTTATCGTTATCATTTTTCACTTTGTTAATGCGTTGCAAAATTTCCAGTTGTTGGTTCAGCAGATCGACTTGTAATTGCAGGTTCTGAACCATTGCTTCAAGCAGTGCTTCCTGGTTAGGGGCGTTCGATAAGTTGGATCGAAGGTTTTTATAGTTCGATTCCAGACTTTCCAAATCAGCGGAGAAATCTTTGTACAGCTCGGGATTGTTCCGGGCCAGCTTGATGATCTCCTCCCTTTTTTGGTCTATTGCAACATTGTATTGATTGAATTCGCGGGCATATGCGGGAACTTTCAGGGCCACGCGCGGATCACGGGTAATGCCGTATTCGTTGTTGAGGTAAACCAGAAACCCGATTCCGAGCGCCAGGAATACCCCCGCGGCAATACGCCAGTCGAAATAGGGGTTACTCAGACGCCTGATTTTTTTTTTCGATTTCTCAGGTACTATCGGAATCTCGTTGTGTAATTGGCTCTCAATCTGGCTCCATAAAGAATCCTGCGGTAAGAAAGTATCAAATCCATCCCTGTTATCACGCACAAACCGCTCCAATCGATCCTTTTTATCAGAAGAATTTTTCATAGATTAATTAACTTGTCAAGTGTAAATAATAGTCTCAAATCCGTAAGAGTTTTAGGTAAGTATCGTAATTCGTGTTTTGCACAATCTAATTTTTAGTCATTTGTTGCGGTTCGCCGCGCGGTCATGTATTGTCATTTGTAGTCATGTATTGTCATTTGTTGTTTCTCTCCCATTTGACTATTCCTGACCACGCCTGACTACTTCCTGACCACCCTTGACTACCTCCTGACCACACATGACCATTTTCTGACGGCCGTCTGACCACTTCTGACCGTTCCGTTATCGTACCAGCATTTCGGTCAATTTACGCTTAGCCCTCATATATTGCGTCCGGGAGGTGGTTTCACTGATCCCGAGCACTTCGCCGATTTCTTCGTGGTCGTAGCCTTCGAACAAATACAGGCTCAATACCACCCGGTAACCATCCGGCAATTTCTGTACCGCGTTGCGCACCCTTTCTATTTCGAGCGTCGTGTCGCTCTCATCCAGTCCGAAAGAATCCTCATTCCGGTCGCTTTGCTCCAATGTCTCGTGGAATTCGTCGATTTCCACCCATTTTACCTTCCTGCTGCGCATGTGGTTGATAGCCTTATTGACCACGATTTGCTTCAACCATGCCCCAAACGTCGACTGCTGCCTGAACTGGTGGAGGTTCGTGAATGCATCCACGAAAGCCTCCTGCAAAGCATCCTCAGCCTCTCCCAAATGGTTCAGTATCCGCATGCAGATGTTGAACATGGCTTTTGAGTAATGTTTATAAAGCTCGTATTGCGCTTTGCGCTCTCCGAGTTTACAACGCTCCACCAGTTCGACGTGCCGGTCGGGGTAAATTTGTGTTTTCAAGCAGAAGGTTTATATATTTTGAACGTTCTGAATCAAAGACAATCGATTCTTCGGCATGTTGCATTTCATTTTAAAAATTTTTTCAAAATGCTGCATACCGAACAAAGGGGCATACCGTGTTGTTCTTAGAAAAGGCAGGATTATCTTTGCACTGCCCTGATGCAATCTACCGATTTTAGTACATGAAAACTTTCAATATCCCCGATTTTTACCGGAGCCGCATTATCACGCCGATCAAGGAGTTCCGCCGTAAGAACGACAAGCTGAAAAGGGATTATTCGCCTACGGTGCTCGATTTTGGACCGGTACAATTTCTCATCGCGCGGCATTTCGGGTTCTGTTATGGGGTAGAGAATGCGATTGATATTGCCTACAAGGCCATTGCCGAAAACCCGGGCAAGCGGATTTTCCTTTTGAGTGAAATGATCCATAATCCGGATGTGAACCGGGATCTGGTAGAGCGCGGCGTGCAGTTCATCATGGATACCAAAGGCAACCAGCTCATCGGCTGGGAGGAGCTGAACGCAGAAGATATTGTGATCGTTCCTGCATTTGGTACTACGGTTGAAAACCAGCAGAAACTCTCGGAGCTGGGTGTGAATGCGTACGTGTACGACACGACTTGCCCGTTTGTGGAGAAAGTCTGGAACCGAGCTGCGCAAATCGGAGAGAAAGACTATACGATAGTGGTTCACGGAAAGCCCAACCACGAAGAAACCCGGGCTACATTCTCGCACAGCAAGGAGAATGCACCGACGGTAGTGGTGGAGAATATGAAGCAAGCGCAGATTTTGGCTGAATATATGACCGGCGCCAGACCGGCATCACAGTTTTTCGAGGATTTTAAAAATCAATATTCCGAAGGTTTCGATCCTGCTAAGGATTTGCAGCGGATCGGTGTTGTGAACCAGACTACTATGCTGGCCTCCGATACGCAGGGCATTGCCGATTACCTCAAAAACGTAATGATCAAGCATTACACCCTGCGCCCCGAGCAGGTGGAGGACCGTTTCGCGAACACGCGCGACACATTATGCTATGCGACTAACGATAACCAGGATGCTACCTATGCATTGCTCACGCACGATGCGGATCTCGTGGTTGTTGCAGGCGGTTATAACAGTTCCAATACTTCGCATTTGGTAGAGCTGTGCGAGCAGAAGTTCCCGACATACTTTATTGAATCAGTGAATAAAATCCTGGATAAGCAACTGATCCGCCATTTTGACCTGCATAAGAAGGAAGAAACAGTTAGTGAAAATTACATTCCGGAAAAAGCTCCCGTGCGCATTATGCTCACGTGCGGCGCGTCGTGTCCGGATGCAGTGGTGGAGGGAATTCTCGTGCGGCTGCTTTCATTTTTCGAGGACGCCAGGCCGATCGAAGACGTGATGCAGGCATTTTGAAGCAACGGTTACCGCTAAATCTGACAGGAGCACCGTTGAATCATTTGAAAGAGGTTATTAAGAGCGAATTAACTTGTATAGTTTAATTTAGGCGGATGGTTTGGTTACAAAAATCATCCGTTTTTTATATCTCCTTTCCTATGAAAAAGACTGCCATCCTAAGTTCTTTTTGCTTCCTCTTTTTTGTCTGGTTTTTCAGTAACTGCTCTTCCTTCAATGAAATCCGCGTGGCGGGTACCAACTTCACGGAAGAGGTAGGGCAATCGCAAAACCTCGTATTTACCTTCAACAAGGATCTTGTTTCGATGGCCGAGCTGAACAACTGGGACTCGACGCAATATGTGACGTTCGAGCCGGCTGTTCGCGGGAAGTTCAAATGGACTGCGCCGAACGAGCTCGTCTTTTCGCCTGTTGCCGGCTTTGGCGCTGCTACGTCCTACAAAGCGCAACTAACCGAGCTAATCACTGAGAAAGCGGATAAGGAGAAGAAATATAAACTTTCTCAGGACCCTATTCCCTTCCACACGCCTTATTTACAGCTTGTGGAAACGGAAAGCTGGTGGACGTTATCGATAGAAACAGGCAGACAGGAGGCGCGGTTGCGGTTGCATTTCAACTACCCGGTGAATGGGCAGAATGTGGCCGAAAAGTTGAAGGTGCTATCAGGAAATCAGGCATTGGATTACAGGATTTTGCCTTCACAAAGTGAATCGGCGGTTACGCTGGCATTTACAAAGGTTGGAGCGGCGGATAACAATGAAACGCCGGTCAATATTACGATTGACAAAGGGGTGAAAGTGCAGAATACTTCGTATAGCAGTCAGGAAGCGTTGGCGAAAACCATCAGCATACCATCCCCGCTGCACTTGGAAGTGGTAGATATTAAAACCGGTTTTGAAAACAATGCTGGCTACGCGCGGATCATGACCACGCAGGAGCTCGACAAGGAAAGCATTGCCAATAGCTTTACGATCAATCCCGAGGCGGCAGCAGAAACTGAAATAACCGAGAATGGCTTCATTATTCGCGGCACTTTTAATGAAACGGAAACTTATGTATTGCAGCTCAAACAATCGCTGAAAGGGATCT
>DATMSL010000544.1:0-8454 GCA_035565435.1 Dyadobacter sp.
GTGACATTCGTTTTTATTTCAAAATATAAACTCCTTTACCTGTGCCGAGCCATATTTCGCCGGAGGGACTCTGTCTGATGGCAAATATACCTTCGCTCTCGTCGAGGTCTTTCAGCTCCCATTTCCCGTTCCGGAAAACGCCATATTCCTTATCATCCCGAAATGCGGCCCATATCCGGTTGTCACGATCGACGAACACTTGGTGAGTCATGTAAACCTTTTTATTCTCTTCCGGCAGCTTGATGATCTGGGAGGATTGACCGTTGAACCGAAATAGCTGCGGGCGGCCTGGCGCAATGGTGCTCGAAAGTCTGTAGTCGATGGAAGCCAGTAAGTCGTTGTTTTTATCGGTCACGATGTTGCCATAGTAGTAAGGATTGAAGCCGAGTTCTTTTTCGCCGAAAATATCCCATTTATCGTCTTTAATACGGACAATAGAGGTTGCGGTAACTCCATCGTTAAGTGCAACCCACACGATATTCTGCTGATCGATCGCAATGCCTCCTATCAGGTTCCCGGGAAGTTTGGAATTTTCGGGCGTGAAGGCGGAAAAGCGGTTGCCATCATATTTGACCAAGCCACCCTGGCGGAACGCTCCCGCCGAAAACCATACATTATCGGCGCCGTCAACAGCCACCGAACGCACGGCATTACGGGGCAGATTGTATTCGCCCGACCCGTATCGGGTGAACTTTGAACCGTCATATTTGACCAGATCATCGGTCCCCAGCCACACATTCCCTTTTTTATCGACTTCGATGTCCCAGATAGCCGCTTTGTTCAAAATGGAATTGGTGGAATCAAAAACCGCAATACTCGTGCCGTTATGCCGGATGAGCCCTTGGCCGAGGGTACCAAGCCAGGCCGTGCCCGATTTGTCGAAGGCAATGGAAATGATGTGGTAATCTTGCAGTCTGGCGCCCGCAATTTCCAGCGGGACGGGATTTTCGCTGTCTTTTTTACAGGCATTCAATAAAGCCCAAAAGCATATGATCAGTAATATTTTTTTCATGGGGTAAGCGGTTTGGAGTTTTAGGGAACGAAGAATCGACCTTAGGGACACGCCGGGTAAGGGGATAGTTGGAACGTGCTCATTACTAGTAAGGTAGATGTTGTTTTAATTGAAAACAACGCTTCGAGAGCTGGTTTGTCCGTTCCGGATTATTTGAAGAATGTACTTGCCGGCAGGTAACGGATAATGCGGACGGATGGAAAGCAGCCCGACAGCTTCGCGCGTCGAGATTTGAACAGGATGTTCACGACCGGCTGCGTCGAAAAGCCGGCAGGTAGCGTCGGTTTCTGACGTTGGGATAATGTAAAACTGCTGTTGCGTTACCGGATTTGGAAAAACGGCCCACGGAGCGGGCGCACCATCCCGGAACAATGTGACAATCGTGGAATAGGCAACTGCACTATTTGTGTACGCCATTTTTATCCTGTAAAAAATCGTCCCGCTGCCCGTATCAGTATCGGTCAAACTGAACACTCCCGATGAGCGGTCGGGTGGGGCAGGGAAGGTTTCAAGATCGCTGTAATGCAGGCCGTCGGTCGTTTTCTGAACCGTCATGGAGGTGAGACCACGCGCCGGTGCAATAGTCCAGGAAACGTGGATATTGCTGCCAGCATTCCGTAGGCCGATGGTATTCACGTATTCGATTGTCCTTATTGCGCGCTCCACGTAAACCGGCTGGGAAATGCTTCCGGGAAGGATTGGGGCAAGGCCTGTGAGGCGAATGTGGTACTGGCCATCCGGCACCGCGGCAGGCATCAGGATTTGGAGCGGACTGGTACCGCCTGTGCCTATTTGAGCAATAAATTTCCCTTGCGCGTCCAGCAGCTCAGCAGCGATTTGCACCGTTGCCGGGGCATTGCCGGTGACCGCAAATGGCAGATCAAATGTCGCGCCAGGATACACGCGTGCGGGCGTTACACCTGTGTGTAATGCGTACGCGGGCTGCAAAGGTACGGTCAGAGCAATCGCTGTGTCGGCCAGGCTCCTGTTCCAGGCCGCGGCTGCCAGCGTTAACCCCTGTACGCCGCCGGGGACGTTTTCAAAATGCGCGGAGGCGGGGCGCGGGACCTGGATCGTGTCGAGGTAAGGCCCCTGGAATGCATTGAAAGCGGGCAGCGCTATCAAGCGGTTCTGGGCGTTCAGAATGGGCAGGTAAGGGTCTTTCAACTGATTACTGGCAGAGTTACGGGCGATGTACCAGGGAATATTGTAGCCCGAATCCTTGCGGCTATTTTGAATGAGTGTCCGGATTCCGTCGAAATATTGCGTCTCGTTGAAACCGAGTTGCGCATCGTTTTCCCCGTGTGCCCACAGCACTGCGCGAATGCCGGTCAGGGATGTCATGTAACGCATCGTGTTGACGATGTTGCTGTAAGGCTGCCGGTTGGGCCAGTATTTTCCTACATATAAATTATAGGCGTCCTTCCCCGACGCGGCGTCGCGGTAATTTTCGGAATTGGCCGCTGCCCATGCCGTATTGAAGAAGAGCACCGGGGTTTTCCATCTTTGAAACAGCAGATCCCCCAATTCGCCCCAGTACCACGAAGTTTCACCATTTGGAAAAATATTGTTGCTGCTTTTGAGCGGCTCGAAAGTGGGAACTGGCATCGGGCCGTCGGGGGCCACGGTAATGTTTTCGTTGTTGAGGGTTTTGTTGATCTCATTGAACGAAACCACATTTGAAGAAGCATCCTTTGCGCCCAGGCCGGGCAGGCCCATCGCATTGGAATTGCCGGCAACAAGGAAAACTTCGCCAACACCCACGCGGGCGACCACCGCCGAATCGGTCGCGCCGTTGGCCGTGGTACCGGTCAGTTTGAGCCGGTACCAGCCGGTGTGGGCAGTGAATGTGGTGTGCAGAAATCCCTGGACCAACTGGTTTGCTTCCAATTGCTGTTCCTGCGAGGCATTAGTATTGCCTTCGATGGGAGTCAACGTTGCACTGATGCGGGTATATGGGTAATGCGCGTAGGCGGTGACTGACATGGAAGCCGTGCCTGATACGTTACGTTGCATAACCTGGTTTGAAGCCGGGTTTGTGATTATCAGCTGTGCGCGCACCCGTACCGTACCTGCGAGTGTGAAAAGCAGGGTTAACAAGCAGCAAGCGCAGCGTCCGGCAGCAGGGTAAATCCTATCCAACATCTGCAAATTCTTTTTGGTAAACTATGAATATAAGGGAAAATGGCTTTCGGCGCGGGGTATCGGTATAAGAACGAAAAAAGCCGACCCTCAGATGAAGGCCGGCTCTTATAGATAAGATGAGAAAATTCTAGTTGTAACCCGGGTTCTGCGGTTTCAGGTTCGGGTTGTTTCTCATTTCCTGGATACCAAGCGGGAACAACAGGTGTTTTTCCTGCAACGCTACGCCACCGCTCACGTTCAGGTTTTTGTGGCCAATGAAGTTGTCAAATTTCTTGGTTTCCTCATTGAACACTTTACGCAGACGTACCATGTCGAACCAGGTGATGCCTTCGTATGCGAATTCGTGCCAACGCTCTTTCCAAACTGCCTCTTTGAAGGTAGCAGGAGTGTAAGTACCGATGGCCGGTGTGTTCAATTTGGCACGGTCACGGATGGCTTTGAATGCATCGTATGCTCCCTGATTAACAGTACCCAGTTCAGCTTGTGCTTCCGCATACATCAGCAATACGTCCGAGTAGCGCATCTGGTTTACGTTCAGGTTGTTCAGACGGGTAGGGGTGATGCCAGGCCCGCCCAATGCAGCGATGTTGAAGTATTTGAACACATATGGAGCGCCCAGATCGAATTTTGCACCTGTACCATTGACGTAGTAGGTGGTGTAGAACCAACCCTCCTGATCTTTGGTACGAAGGTCGCCCGTCTCGTACGAGTTGTAGAACGACAATGTCGGCACTGTGCTACCGGTTCCGGAAGGTCCCGAGTAGGTTACCGCTTTGAAGTTCGGGAAGAAATCGTTTAGCGGGAAACCTTGCACCACGGTGTTGTACTGGATCTGAAACAGGTGCTCCATGCGGTTTTTCAATTTCTCGTCGTGCAGCTCCTTGTAAGTTGGGAACAAGCCCAGCGTAGAAGGGTTGGCCTTCGCATAGTCGATTACTTCCAGCGCTTTGTCAGCCGCCAGCTTGTAATGCGACTGTCCTTTCGACAAAGGGAAACCTGCCATGGTCAGGTACACTTTCGCCAGGTAAGCCTTCACAGCCATTTTGGACACCCGTCCGTTGGTGTTGAAGTCGGCAAAACCGGCCGCTTCGGCCGCTTGAAGGTCTTCCACGATCAGTTTGTAAACTTCCTCCTGAGGCGCTCTTGAGGCGAAGAAATCCTCGGACTCGGTCGTTTGCGGCTTGGTGATCAAAGGTACATCTCCCCACAACCTTACTGCATAGAAGTAAGCCCATGCACGAAGGAAGCGTGCCTCGCCGATCAGCTTTACTTTCTGAGCTTCATTGGCAGCCGGGAATTGAATGCCCGGGATTTTTTCGATCGCCAGGTTCGCATTCGCGATTACGCGGTATAAGCCATTCCACCAGTTGCTGATGTGTCCTGTATTACCATCGTAAATGAGGGCGTACAGGTTGTTCAGGTCGGAGTTCTGGCCTGTTTCCGTATTGGCAGTACCCGTAGGCGCTTCCAGCATTTGCCAGTTGGCCGAGAAGATGCCAGCACCGTCACCGTAGAAGCGCGTATCGGAGTAGATTGCAGCAACAGCGGCTTCCGCATGATCTGGAATGGTGTAAAATACGTCTGGCTGAAGGTTCGACGGATCCTGCTCATCGAGGAAGTCGGAGCAGGCAGTCGGGCCCAGCAGGATCGCTCCGCAGAGCAAAAGTTGATAGAATTTTTTATTATTAAGTTTCATACTGAATGTCATTTTGAATGATACAACGGTCCCCTCGATTAGAATGCAACCTGAATACCTCCCAGGAACGTGGTCGGCTTAGGATAGCTGTGCCAGATCATACCTTGCGAGAATACGTTGTCGCCATCACCACCACGGATAGGAGTTTGCTCTGGGTCGCCAAACGGATATTTGCTGATGATGAAGAAGTTCTGCGCAGAAACATACAGTCTCAGTTTGCTCATTTTCAACTTACTGGCAATTTCCGATGGGAAGTTGTAACCTAGCAACAGGTTCCGGCCACGGATGAAGGAGCCGTCGAAGATCCAGCGGGTGTCTACGTTGGTCACGTAGCCAGCCTTGGTATCGCGAATCTGTGCGATGGGCGTGTTCTGGTTTTGAGGAGTCCATGCGTCCAATACGGTGGCGTAACTGTTAGCCAACGCCTGGCGGTCTTCGCTGGCGTGCAGGTTCATGTCCATCAGATCGTTTCCGTACGAGAATTGAAGGTCGAGAGTAAGGTCGAAGCCATGGAAACGCAGGCTGTTTGAAAGTGATCCCCATCCTTTTGGAGAACCGTTACCAATAATGCCCCGGTCGGCGTCGGTGATCGCATTGTCGCCGTTCACGTCTTTGTATTTGACATCACCTGGCAACATTTTCAAGCTGGCACGGTAGCTGGTGAATTTGGCAGCCTGGTCGGCCTCAGCTTCGCTCCAGGTGCCCAGACGGGTAAGTCCCCAGAATGCACCCACAGGTTCACCGACACGGATCACGCTCGTTTGGTTAGTAATGGAAGGACCGCCCACTCCGAAGATATCCGCAGGAGTTGCCAGCGACAATACTTTGTTTCTGTTGAACGAGATATTGAAGCTGGTGTTCCATGAGAAGTTTTGCTTTTCAATGTTCACCGTGTTCAAACCAAATTCGAAACCTTTGTTCTCCATGGAACCAACGTTACGACGGATTGTCGCATAACCGCTGGTACGGGGTACGGGCGCATCGAGGAGCATGTCGGTGGTCTTACGATAGTAGTAATCCGCTTCGAGAGAGATTCTTCCTTTGAAGAAGCTGATTTCGAGACCTCCGTCCGTCTGAGCTGTTTTTTCCCAGCGCAAATCATTGTTTGGAAGTCTGTTAATACCGGTTCCACCGAAACGGGTATCGTTGTAAATCGCGGCGTAGCTGGACCGCAGCAAGCCAAGTGACGAGTAGGGTGGGATCTCCGAGTTACCGGTCAGACCGTAGCTGGTGCGAACTTTCAGGCTTGAAATAATAGGATTGCCTTTCAGGAATTCTTCGTCAGACACTTTCCAGGCAAGAGCTGCCGATGGAAAGAATGCAAATCTATGGTCTTCACCGAATTTGGAAGAACCATCCGCACGGCCTGTCACTGTCAGCAGATATTTGTCGAGCAAGGTATAGTTCAAACGACCGAAGTATGAATTGAATCCAAAATCCAGTGCACCAGACACGTATGGGTTAGTGGTAGGCAACACCGATCCGGCGCCCAGGTTGTCGAAACCGAAATAGTCGGTCGAGAAGTTCTGCGCTCCGACACCTGTTGTACCAATAATTGTCTTCTGCCATGAAATACCGGCAAGAGCGTTGATCGAGTGGATACCGAATGTTTTGTTGTAGGTTAACAAGTTTTCCCACGACCAGAACGTCTCTTTTCTGTTTTCTTTTCTCGCAGTACCCAGTTCGTTAGGCGTAAGCGTACGTGTTTGCGACTGGTTAAATTCCTGGGAGATCACGTTTACGCCCAGTACCGTACGGAATTCAAGGCCTTTTGCAAGCGTAATGTTTCCGTAAAGGCTACCCAGGGTAGTTTGCGTGTTCTGATTGTATTTACGACCCATTAGACGGTGTACCGAGCTGAAAGAACCCTCAGCACCGGGATAATCGCGGTTGTTAGCGTAGGATCCGTCCGGCCATTTAACAGGAAGGAAAGGGAAATCTTCCACCATCTGACGAGGTACCGCGTCGCTGATGTCGACAAGGTTTTCAGCCTGGTTGTTGTAGCTCAGCGTACCCCCCAGACGCAACCATTTCTTCACCTGGTCGTCGATGCTGAAACGGGTTGAATAGCGTTTCAGGTAGGATGTTTTGATCAAACCCTGGTCGTCGCGGTAGTTAAGCGACAAAGAGTAAGTAGTTCTCTCGTTACCGCCGCTGAAACCGAGCTGATGGTTTTGAGAAACGCGGTGCTGGGTCGACTCGTCGAACCAGTCGGTGTCGTAGTTAGGGGCAAAAGTGCCGTCCGGGCGTTTGGTGAACACGTCGGGGTGAGCGGCTGCCAGCTGGGCACGACGTACCTGTGGATCGTGGGTCACATATTTTTTAGCATCCCAACCCGCCTTGTCGAACTTCTCCATGTTCTTATAGGCAAGATCTTCCACATCCATATATTGCTGAGCGTTCAATACTTTCGCTCTTTTCGGGCCTGCCGTCGGTATGCTCAGGTCGAGACCATAAGTGATGGTACTTTCACCTGATTTACCTTTTTTGGTAGTAATCATGATTACCCCGTTGGCACCACGCGCACCATAGATAGCTGTCGACGAAGCATCTTTCAATACCTCCACGGACACGATGTCGTTCGGGTTGATGAAGTCGATCGCCTGGCTTTGCTGGTTCTGGTTACCTTGGGGAAGCATTACACCATCCACTACGTATAACGGGTTGTTGGACGAGTTGATGGAGCTGAAACCACGGATACGTACGTTGGCGCGGCCACCCGGGCGACCCGAGTTGACGTTCACCTGCACACCCGAGATTTTACCTTGCAATGCCTGGTTCAACGAGGGAGCGGGGCGCTCTCTCAGTTGTTCTTCTTTCACGGAACCTACCGACCCTGTAAGATCTGATTTCCTGGCGGTACCGTACCCGATCACGACTACTTCGCTAAGCGCCTTGGAATCAGGAGCCAATGAGATGTCCAGAGAGGTGCGGTTACCTACGGCTACCTCCTGGCTGATGTAACCTACGAAGCTGAAAACCAGCGTGGCATTGTCGGGTACGGAAAGTGTATAGTTACCTTCTCCGTCGGTGGTAGTACCACTGCTGGTACCTTTTACGACTACGTTTACACCCGGGAGACCGTCGCCGGTTTCCTTGTCGGTGATTTTTCCTTTGAGTGTTTTATCGGCGCGGATCGTAGTAGTAATGCCGGAGTTGGCGAGGGCTGCGTTCACCAGCAATGGGCTTGCGAGCGCGGGCAGAAGCAATAAAGAGTTACGGATGCTCCGCATTTGGAGCAACCATGGGTTAGTATCGGAAATTTTCATGTAGTAAGGCTTGTTAAACGTTTTTCATGCAGTCTTCGAAAACACGTAGAATTTTAGTCTCAGATCTCTGTTCGTTAGGCTTTTGCGTTTTTTGTTTAATCATAGTTTGCGGTTTACAGTTAAAATGTTTCGGTGAGTAGTTAAATAATTATGGATGGTATTCGATAAATCACATCCTCGTACGGCCGTAACTATCCTTGCCAGGGTTTTTGAATCAAATCATGGTCACGAGTCCTGACAGCACTATGTCAAAAGAGGGCAAAAGATAACGTTACGTTTTCTCTGACGGAGGATGGATTGGATGGCGGATGTCCGGGACTGCAGCCGGTTAC
>DATMSL010000545.1:0-2784 GCA_035565435.1 Dyadobacter sp.
CTCGCAGTCGGCATTGTTTCAAGGGCTGTCGGACAGGAATTGAAAGTAAGCGGCAAAGTAACAGACGACAAAGGCGCGCCGCTGCCGGGAGTCAATGTGCTCATTAAGGGGGCAACCAAAGGGACTTCGACGGACACCGAAGGCACGTATAGCTTGTCCGTACCATCCGCATCCGAATCATTGGTCTTTTCTTTCATCGGGTACGCTACTCAGGAAGTTGCTGTGGCCGGGAAGTCGGTTATCAACATCACCCTCAAAGAGGACGCCACTCAGCTCGGCGAGGTGGTGGTGACCGCACTGGGTATTGAAAGAAGTGCCAAAACGCTTACCTACGCGACCCAGCAGCTTTCGGGCAAGCAGTTGACGGACGTCCGTGACGCGAACTTTGTCAACACGCTGACGGGTAAAGTGGCGGGTATTGTGGTGACGCAGGGCTCGTCGGGCCCCGGTTCGGCCACCCGTGTGACGCTGAGAGGTAACCGCTCGATCGGGGGAAATAACAATGCATTGTTCGTAGTGGACGGTGTGCCGATCGACAACTCGGTCAGGAGCCAGGTGAGCTCAGATTTCGGGGGAGTGAACCGCAGCGATGGCGCGGCCAACATCAACCCCGACGATATTGAATCGATGAATGTGTTGAAAGGCCCCGCCGCGTCGGCCCTTTATGGCAGCCGGGCGGCGAACGGGGTTATTATGATCACTACTAAAAAAGGGAAGGCGGGCAAGATCAGCACCGACATCAACTCGGGAATCTCGATAGAGTCGCCTCTGCTGCTGCCTGGTTTGCAGAACACCTACGGACAGGGTGCCGGTGGCAAATCCAGTGAAAATGCTTCGGGAAGCTGGGGGGCAAAAGCGACGACGTATCCGGACAATATCAGGAATTTTTACCGGAACGGGGTATCGACGAACAACTCGGTGGGGTTATCCGGTGGAAGTGAAAACATTCAGACCTACATGTCGTACACCTACAACAAAAATCAGGGCCTTATCCCCAACAACGACCTGCAACGGCATACACTCAATCTGCGGATCAGTGCCAACCTGACTAAAAAGTTGAGTGTGGACGGCAAGATTACCTACATCAACCAGGACATTAAGAACAAACCCTATTCCGGCGAGAACAGCGGGCCAATCATGAACTTGCTGAAAACGCCGAGAAGTGTAGACCTGAACACGTACAAGGTATATGAGACTGAGGCCGGGACGCCTACCTACTGGACCAGCTCGGGTATTTACATGAACCCTTACTGGACGCTGAACAAAACTTTTGGCCGTGAAAAACGCGATCGCTCCATTATTCTCGGGTCGGCCAAATACGAGATCGCCCCGTGGCTGAATGTACAGGGCAGGATCAGCTACGATACCTATGTAGATGGGTACGAGCGCGGCTATTCGCACAATACGCTTCTGTATGCGGCTGCCGGTGGGAACTATGAGAATTTCGACGGGAAAACGCTGGAACGCAATATGGACCTGATTTTCTCCGGAAACCACAAGATCGGCGAGAAATCGGGCCTGACGTATAATTTCGGGGCCGGTTCTACCTATAATAAATATTCGGAAGTAGGTGGTTTGGCGACAGGTCTATCCGTAATCAACAAATTCGATCTGTCATTTGCCACGAACCTCACCAAGGTTTCGGCCTTCTCGGAAAAGGAATTGCAATATGTGTTCGGTTCGGCGTCATTTTCCTTCAAAGACTACCTGACGCTCGATGCGTCCGTTCGCAACGACTGGTCGTCGACACTTCCCAACCCTTATTCCTACACTTACTACTCGCTGGGAGGCAATTTTGTGTTGTCGGACGCTGTGACCCTGCCGGCCTGGATCAGTTTTGCCAAAGTCCGCGGATCATGGGCGCAGGTGGGTAACGACACGAGCCCTTACCAGCTGGATCCTTTTTATGCCTTTACCGCCGGTGGTAGTATCGGCTATATTTCACGCAATACCACGCTACCCAATGCTAACCTGAAACCGGAAATTTCGTCGGCAACAGAATTCGGGATTGATTTCAGGATATTAAACGGGAAGCTTGGCCTGGATGTGACCTACTACAACAGCAACACCGTCAACCAGATCCTGTCGCTTCCGCTCGCTGCGCCGTCGGGATATAACACGCAGGTGATCAATGCGGGTAAGATCAATAACAAAGGGGTAGAGATCATCCTGTCGGCTAGTCCTTTAAAAGGCGGCGAGTTTTCCTGGGAAACCAGCGTGAACTTTGCCCGCAATATCAATAAGGTGGTTTACTTGCACGAAAGCATTAAAAAGGTGAGCCTGGGAAGCGGTATCCGTTCTGCCTCACCGGTGGTTACGGAAGGCGGTTCGTTCGGGGACATGGAGGCAAACACCTGGTTGAGAGATGGGCAAGGGCGATACGTTGTAACTGCCGCCGGTGTGCCTGCAGTAGGGCCGATCTCGGTGATCGGGAATTATAATCCGAAATTTACCCTCGGGTGGAACAACACATTTAACTATAAGAATTTCGTGTTCTCGTTCCTGGTGGACGGTCGGGTAGGGGGTGTCGTTACTTCCGGCACCGAGGCGAACCTCGCTTTCGACGGCAATGCCGATTATACCGAACAATACCGCGAGGGCGGATGGGTGCTGCCGGCCGTAAAAGCCGACGGCGCAGCCAACACGACGGCCATCAATGCAGAGACCTTCTGGCAGACCGTCTCGCAGGGGCGTTATTCGTGGGGTGAGTTCTTTACCTACTCGGCCACAAATTTCCGCCTGCGGGAACTTACACTGGGTTATAAAATCCCGTTTGCCAGCGGC
>DATMSL010000546.1:0-2029 GCA_035565435.1 Dyadobacter sp.
GAAAGTGCTACAAGAATGCATGCTGGAAGCTGGTTTGAACGAAGAAACCACGTTGAAAGAGGCTGTGAACGAGCGCATTCACTATGTTTTCCTGCCGTCGCAACAGGAACTGGAATTGCCGTCGTTTTCCCTGCCCTATTATGAAGGCTTCAACCGCTACGAGTCGCGTACCTGGCTGGGACTTTACCGCCGCGACGAAGAGTTTTCGATTGAATTCCTGCTCGATGTATGTGCATTATGCCTCAAAACGCGCGTCGGCGAGATCTGCTCCACGCCATGGAAATCACTGGTTATCAAAGGAATTGAAGACCAGTACCGCGAAGCTTGGAGCAATATCCTGGGAAAACACAACATCAATGTCCGTCATGCAGCCAACGAGCTGGCATGGCAAACGGAGGACCACAATGCAGACGGCGCAGCACTTAAAAACGAACTGATCCGGTATTTTTCCAAAAATGACACCCGCACGTTCGGGCTTTGTTTCGGCATTCAAACCCGTCCGAAGTCGGAAGTTTTCGGATCGGTGCTCATCCGGAAACGCCCGTTGCTGAGGATCGGCCAGTTGCCGCTGTTCAGTGTTTACGACCTTTATTATACCGAAAATTTCAACCCCAACAGTCGCGCGCTGGTGCTATTTGAGAGGGGGTTGTTTAAAATACATTTGCCTGCCCAGCTGGAACGTCTTTGCAGGCGGTTTAACAATCAGCGATCGAGGGATACTCTGAAAACTATGCTGTCTGAGCCCGACGAAGCCAAAACGGCCGTCAAAATGGCAAAGACGGTGCACCAATGCCCCGATTGCCTGACCATTTATGATCCCGAGTATGGCGACATGCTCGGCGATATCCCTCCCGGGACCGCCTTCGAAGACCTTCCCGCCGACTATTGCTGCCCTACCTGCGACAGCGGCAAGGCCGTTTTCATGGCCGTCGAACTCACCCGATCATCCAACCTCGAACCAGCCTGACTATGACATCCGTACCTGCCATAGAAACCCGTTTCTTTGCATTCGAAAGCGATTTTGTAGACAACCTGCGATGTATTCCGATGATCGTCCGCTATAAGCTCGACACCTGCCGCGTGAAGCTGCAACTTGCCGACTGGGCCAAATTCAATTACGACGAAAAAGACCTGCTGGCCGAAATGCCGTGTCACACAGAGCTGGAAATCGAAATCTATGCGGATTACGTGAACGAACTGGTTTGGAAATACACGAAGACAGTTCCAAGCCTGCTCAAAAACCTCGACCCTGCGTGGATATACGCGCACGTTCCCGCGGAGGTGCACGAGCGAACGCAGGAATGGAACTGTCCCCTCATTTCAGCCAGTCAATGGATGCAGCTCGACGTGCTCGAACGCTTTGCATTGGTCAAACTCAGTCGCTCGGGGCACGAAGGACGGAATTTCCCGCGTGCATTGGCGGAATTTGGCTTAGCGACAACTTGCCAGGCATAGTACATATGTTTATTTCTGCGCTACGCGACTAACAGTTAACAGCCTGCGCAGTTCAGCCTGAACATCTCCCGACGACGGCCGCGCCGCGTGTGTTGCCACCATCCGACCCTGCGCGTCGATCAGCAGATAGCGCGGAATACCCCACACGTGGTATAAGTTCCAAATGGATTCAGGCGCATCCGGGCCATTCAGCATGTGCAGCCCCGTCGGGACTTTATCGCCGGCAACCATTTTCTTCCATGCCAAAGTATCCCGGTCGACAGACACGTACAGAAATGCAATCTGGTCATTGTTCTTGAATTCTGCCTGTACTTTTTTGGAATCCGGAAATTCCCCGATGCAAGGCCCGCACCAGGTTGCCCAAATATCGATGTAAACAATTTTCCCCCGTAAATCTGACAGTTTCAGTTTTTTGCCATCGGGAGTTATTCCCGCGAAGTCCGGCGCAGATTTCCCCGGGCCGATCTTCTCCCACCTGGCTACATCCTCCCGGATCACATTTTTAAAATCCTCGGAGGCAATTTCCTTGTCAAGAGTGCCCGCGAGTTTTACCACATTGGGTGTAAGCCCACTC
>DATMSL010000547.1:0-8663 GCA_035565435.1 Dyadobacter sp.
TTTAAAATGAGGTTTTTTGTGGAGAATGATGCACAGTTTCAAGGGGATTGACGTAATTTGCGATTTAATCAAATTACTAACCTTATAATGAAGTTTAAATTATCCGTGCTAATGCTGGTCGCGCTGGCGATCCGGGTTTCAGCACAAAGTGACCGTTGGCAGCAGCGCGCGAAGTACCAGATGGAGATTGATTTTGATGCTGTCAAACACCAGTACAAAGGCACTCAAAAGCTCGTTTACACCAACAATTCCCCTGACACTCTTCAAAAGGTATTTTATCATTTATACCTGAACGCATTTCAGCCCGGCAGCCAGATGGATGTCCGCTCGCGCTCGATCAGCGACCCGGATGCACGTGTGAAGGACCGTATTTCTAAATTATCCCCTTCTGAAATCGGTTATGAGAAGGTATTATCCCTGAAACAGAATGGGAAGTCGCTAAAATATGAAGTGGTAGGTACTATCCTCGAAGTGACTCTGAACGAGAAAATCCTGCCGAAATCGCAGCATACATTCGATATGGAGTTCGAAGCGCAGGTGCCGCTGCAAATCCGCCGCACCGGCCGGAACAACAACGAAGGCATCGACTATTCGATGGCGCAATGGTATCCCAAAATGTCGGAATACGATTACGAGGGGTGGCATGCCAACCCTTACATCGGTCGCGAGTTTTACGGGATCTGGGGTGATTTTGATGTAAAAATTACCATGGATGCGGCTTACACGATCGCAGGTACGGGCTATTTGCAGAATCCTGATAAAATCGGCCATGGTTATTCCAAAAAAAACGTCACGCACAAACCCGGTGAGCGCCTTACCTGGCATTTCGTGGCACCGGAAGTACACGACTTCATGTGGGCGGCCGACCGTGATTACCAGCACGATGTCGTGAAAGTGGATGATAATCTGGACCTGCATTTCTTCTACCAAACCGATACGCTGGCTAATGTGTGGAAACAAATGGAGCCGCTGGCCGTGCGTTCTTTCAAGATCATGAATGAGCAGTTCGGGCGCTATCCTTACAAGCAATATTCGATAATCCAGGGTGGCGATGGAGGCATGGAATATCCCATGGCAACTCTCATTACGGGTCGCCTGAACCTCCACGCGCTAACAAGCGTAACAGTCCACGAATCCATTCACAGCTGGTTCCAGGGGCTTTTGGGTACCAATGAATCCAAATATCCCTGGATGGACGAAGGTTTTACGACTTACGCGCAAAATATCGTGATGAACGAGCTTTTTCCTGCCAAAGGCGACGCACAACGCAGCGCCACCGCCAGCTACCGCAGCCTGGTGAAGTCAGGAATCGAAGAGCCGCTTACTACTCATGCCGATCATTACAATACCAATAAAGCATATAGCATTGCCAGCTACAACAAAGGTGCGGTTTTCCTGAACCAGCTTAACTATATTATGGGTAAGGAGACATTCCAACGCGGAATGAAACGGTATTTCAATGAGTGGAAGTTCAAACACCCGAACCCGACCGACTTAAAACGCATTATGGAAAAGGAGTCGGGGCTGGAACTGGATTGGTTCTGGGAGAATTTCGTGGGTACCACTAAAACGATCGATTATGGCATTCGGGAAGTGGTTGCTAATGGAGGTAAAACAGATGTAGTGCTCGAAAGAGTCGGTCAAATGCCTATGCCGTTGGATGTCGTGGTAAGTTACAAAGACGGAACACAGGAGAATTTTTACATTCCGCTTGAAATCATGCGGGGCGAGAAAAGTGAGAAACTATATACCAAGACCACACAACTGGCCGACTGGGGCTGGACTTACCCTGAATATTCCTTCACCATCGAGCGCAACATTACAGACATTCAGGCGATCGTGATAGATCCTAGCCAGCGCATGGCCGATATCGATCCTGACAATAACGTGTGGCCGGCGGCCCCCAAAGCTGCGCCGCGTTTCAAGGCTACGAAAGTGAAATAATTACCGTCCGAACCGAAAGGAGGCACCGACGCGCCATCCCATGCCTTGAAAATGCGAGCCATGGAATTGCGCGACGGCCTCCAACCGGACGATCCGCATAATGTTATCAATTCCATAGACGGCCTCAGTGTAATTCCGAATCGTGGGCACATGCAGGTAATGCAGCTGCAACGTCTCCGAAATGCCCGTCACGCGTAACGATTGCACGCGCGTGAGGAGGAAATGCTGCATCGACCAGGTCAAATGCGTTTGGAAAAACCATTTCGCTGTGCTGTAACGGTAATAGGGCAACATCCTGAACTGGTCGGGCGGGTATACGTACTGGAAGAAGAATTCATTCCCCATAAAGTGTTGGTAATCGGGAAAGTACATTTTTTTCGTATTCAAAAATCCACCGCCATTTACGAGGTATTCGAGGTTACTCCGCGGGCCGAGGCTTAGATCCTGGCGGATAGTTCCTTGCAGCAACGAGTAATCCGAATCTCCCAAAAATCCTAGCCCGCTTTTATAATTAGCACTGAATGCCGGCCCACGGCTCCTTAAATAGCGTTTTTCGCCGTTTCGGATCAGATACCTTCTCCATGGTCGCAATGTGGCGGTGACATCGAAAATCCAGGCATTGTGGTCTTTAAAACCGGTGTTGGCGAGTTCGCGGTTAACCGGCCGGTTGGGCGTAAAACCAAACTGGCTCCAAAAGATGATCGGCCGGGCGCTTTCCTGGTTGAGCAGCTCCACGCGGTGCTCGAAATCCAGGCTTGCATTCAGACTCAGCACGTCGCCGATGTTGCGGAGCGTGTACTGAATGTGGCCGAACTGTTTTTGGTACAGCTTCATCAGGCTGCGGTCGAAGAACCTTGCGGCGACACTGTTAGGCAATGGCGGAATCGGCTCGCGGCTATTGATCTGTGTCGCCATTTCACCGCCTGCCAAAGCCAGGTTCCAGTTTTTACCGCCGACGTTAGTTTCCAGGTTCCCGTACAGCCGCTTACGCCCGAACGAGTAGCGAAGGAGCGGGCGCACGCTCAGGTACGACGATTTTCCCCAGCGCTTCTGCCATTCAGTAATAAAATTAACCGCATTGCCCTCCACCGAGTTATAGCTGACCGACAGGAAGGGGCTTCTGAAATAGAAGCTATTGCGGTTACCCAATGCGTAGGTATTACCCAAAAGCAGGTGAATAGGCTTGAAATGGGTAGAGTCGGGGTTGGTTTTGATCCGGATAGAATCCTTGACAACCTTGATGCTGTCCTGACTGACATAACTCGAGACCTCCGATCGGGTCAGCGGAATAGGGCGTAGTGCCTGCCAGTAAGTGGTGTCGCGTTTGTTGGCCAGCGAATCGATTACGATAGAATCCTGCCGGACGAGCCGGTCATTGCCGAGCTGTTCTTTTTGTTCTTTCTTCTGCTGCTTTTCGTATTGTTTGGTGAGTTTTCTGAAATTTTTGGTTGAGAATTCCTTCTGTGCCTGGATCAGAGTTTCGAGGTCTTTGCCGCCTTTTACTTTTGGGGTTTCCTCTTTTTTATGATCGGCGATGACGATGTCTTCCCGCAAACCGGGATCCACGTCCAGTTTATCGTATGTTAAAGAAACCAGGTAACGGAACTCCCCGGCAAACCCGAGGTAGCTGCCATTCAGCCGGAACTGCTGATTAACCGGAATCCAGACGCCCTGTACCGGGCTGAAAATCTGCTTCGCGGCAATGTTCAAACCGCTGGTAGTCGTTTGTAAATCGTAGCTATGGATTGCCCAGCGGTCTTCGAGGATGAACAAGCTGCCTCTGAAAACCCCTTCACCATAAGCTTTTGGGATAACCCTTATTTTATTTACAATCTCTCCGCGTTCTTCGAAATAGCCCTCGTATTCAAACTTGTAGTAGGCAAATGACTTCGGAGACAATGGCGAAATGGTGCCCGCAATCTCAGGGCTATACAAACTCGCGAGAATGTACTCGTTGGGCGAAGGAATACTGTTGTCGAGGCTATTTCGTGTGGAAATAATGCGTTGGCTGTAATTGTTCGGACGGCGGTACCTGATCTCCGCGACGCTCTCGTTCAGAATGGCCTTACCTTGCTGGACGCCCTCTTTTTTCAATCTTTTTTGAAGCAAAAAAGGGATTTTGGTGGCTACACCTGTGCTTCTGGAATACACTTTGGCCGTATACCCTCTTATTTGCAACTGATGAAAACGAGCTTTCGCGATGGCGCGTCGCATAATCGTGTACGCGGGATCCTCTTTGCTCTTACCGACAGTGGCTTCCTGCAGGCTCAGCGCCTGCTCTTCCATCTCCACATTCAGTTCGGTAAAATCGCTACCGATTGTGACGGTTCTGGAAACACTTTTAAAACCCAGATATTGAAAAATGATCTCGTAGTTACCGGGCGCGAGGCTGAATTCATATTCTCCCTCTTCATTGGCCATGGTACCGTTGCTCGTTCCCTTCACCGCAATACCCGCATAGGGGAGGGATTCGCCGTTTCTTGTGGTAATGCGTCCCCTGATCCCGCCGGCTCGGGAGAACTGTTGCATGGTCAGAAAGAGCAGCAATAATGCCAGAAAGCGCATAAAGTCGGATGTAAAGTTGCTGACAGCGGTAGTTGGAGGTGTGGTATTTTGTGCAACAAATTAGCGCAATTAGCACAAATTACCCGACATTCCAGACCCGCGCTATTGACTTTACCTATATAACCGTACCATTGGCGCCTTCCGGCATAAAAAAGAGGTACGCCAGATGATCGGCGTACCTCTTTTTGACTAAAAATATTTCAGCCTAATTGCATTCTCCGTCGACCGTGCAGTTCGCACCATCGGCCAGGCTTACCAGTGGTTTGGGATTGGCTTTTTCCCATTCACCAAACGACTGTTGCAGTGCATTCAGGAAAGTTTCGGTGTGCTGCGCCCCAGAAACCGCATATTTGCGATCAAGAACAAAAAACGGAACGCCGCGTGCGCCTACCTGCTGGGCCTCGTAAATATCGCGACGCACATCTTCGCTGAAACGTGTACCGTCCAGAACGGCCTTCAATTCGGCTGCATCGAGGCCAATGGCAGTACCCAGTTCGATCAGCGTGTCGTGGTCAGCAGTGTTCCGACCATCGGTAAAATAGGCTTTGAATAACTGCTCTTCCGCTGCATCGCCCAGCCCTTTTGTCTTTGCAAACTGCAAAAACCGGTGTGCATCGAACGAGTTGGCCAGCACCGCCTTATCCATATTATATTCCAGGCCTACCTCGGCAGCCATATTGGTGACGTGGTCGTTCACCTGCTGCGCATAATCCGGCGTCCAGCCTTTTGTTTCGGCCAGGTAGTCGTTAATGCTGCGGCCTGGTTCAGTTTTCATTTGTGGGTTCAACTGGAAACTCTTCCATTCCACCTGAATCTGATCACGCTGCGGAAATTCCGCCAGCGCACTCTCAAAGCGCCTTTTGCCAATGTAGCAAAACGGGCACATTACATCACTCCATATTTCAACTTTCATGATATCGCTTGTTCGTGTTTGTATCGATGGGGAGAGTCATTTTTTGTCAGGTGTTGTCATTTGTTGCCAGGTACTGTTAAGTATTGTCATTTTTTGTCAGGTATTGTCATTTATAGTTTCAACAATTCCGACTATAAATGACTATCTCTGACCACTTCCTGACCACGCTAGACAACCTGACTACACTTGACTACTTGCTGACCACACTTGACTACCTCCTGACCACACTTGACCATTCCTGACTGTCAACCTCCTGTTACTAAAAGCTCAGATAGCGATAAAAAGTTCTTCATGCGCCCGGCGCACCTTCTTCGCATTCACGTATGGGTCTTTTTCCGCATCCCGGTAGCCCAATGCGAGGATTACCACGCTCCGGAGTCCCTTCTCGTGAAGGCCGAGTATTTCGTCCAGTTTCGCAGCATCAAAACCTTCCATCGGCGTAGCATCCACCTCTTCGGTAGCGGCAGCCACCAGTCCGTGGCCCAATGCAATGTACGCCTGCCGCGCCGACCAATCGAAATTTACATCTTCACCCCGGCTGAGGATACCGCCGTTAATGCTACTATGAAAACCCGCCAGCGAATCAAGGCTCACATTGCGGGTCGAAGCGACCAGTTTGAGATAGTCTTCCACATGCTGCGAGGTCAGTTTCTCCCATACCGCAAAAATCAGCAAATGCGAAGCGTCGGGGATTTGCGCCTGACGCGTTGCCGCTTCCTGGTATATTCTGTCTTTCAATGCTTGATCTTCCACGATCAGGATATTGTAGGGCTGTAAACCCACCGAAGAGGGCGCCAGCTTGATCGCTTCAAGAATATTGTCCAGTTTCTCCTGGGGAATGGTTTGGCCATTCATACGTTTGGCAGCGTACCGCCAGTTCAATTTTTTTATTAACTCGCTCATTTTTATCTAAGTTTGGTGTGCCGTTAACGAATCGACATGCAAACTTAATTAAATTTACTATACATTTGTAAGTAGTATACAAAAGGATAGTGATATAATCAGCTATGGAAAAAACAAAGGAAGCAAAGCCGCACACCTGGGGCGAATGCACCAAAAGCATTCTCCCCGTGCGCGACGCATTGGAAGTACTCAGCGGCAAATGGAAGCTGCCCATCATCATATCTCTCATGTTTGGCAACAAACGCTTCTCACAAATCGCGAAGGAAGTGCCCGGCATTACCGACAAAATGCTCTCGAAAGAGCTCCGCGAGCTGGAAAGCAACGACCTCGTGAAGCGGACGGTTTATGACTCCATCCCTGTGGTGGTCGAGTACTCACTCACTGAATATGGGCATTCGTTGGAAATTGTGATCAAGACGCTCCGCGATTGGGGCGTAGCGCATCGGAAGCGAATGATGATGGCCGAATAGGGTCACGGCGTATTAATACCTTTCAGCAGCATGCCGCTGTACTTGGTATTACTCCCAATAAAATCAGGCATCGCATCGATCACACGCCAGCTTTTTAATGCGGGAAATTTGTCCTGGATCAATGCGTAATGCGGTTCATACTGGTTTGAAACCACGAAGAGTCCTCCCTGGGGCGATGCCATTCCCAAAAATTTGGGGCTGCTTTTGGTCACGGCGAGGTAATCGCCCATGTAATTCACAGCTCCGCCGGTAACGGTGAATGGAATGGAGATATTGCTTTTGGGAAAGTAGGTGGTGTTTCCGATGGACATCGTCCAGCCATAAATCCTGTATTCGCCTGCCGGTATCCGAATCGCGTAGTAGTAGGTTTTCAACGAATCACTATCGAGGTCGGGGCGTTCCTGTAACCTCATTAAATTGAGCGGAAATTTATCATGGTTATCCAGATTGTGAATCTTCAATTGATACATGCTGAATTCCGGTTTAACAGTTGTAAACGAATACAACAGGATGCCGGTGGTGCTGTCTGATCGGTCGGGTCCATGGACGCTGCGCTGCGGTTTAACGCATGCATTATTGAAGGTCAGGAGAGACGAGGCAATGAGAATGGTTAAAAGGAGGTATTTGGCCCTAAAGCGTGTCGTCATTAGAGGATGAGTAGTGTAAATGAAGGGCGAAAATTAAAGTATTTAGGTGGTAACAAAAAGAGGGTGCCTTTGGGACACCCTCTTTCGATATTTAGTCAGCTAGTAATTACCCCAACTGATTAATGCAGTTCAAATCCTCAAACGCCACTTTCAGACGAGCGATCATGCTCTCTTCGCCTTTGCGTAGCCATACGCGTGGGTCGTAGTATTTTTTGTTCGGCGAGTCTGCACCTTCGGGGTTGCCGAGTTGTGATTGCAGGTAGCCTTCTTTTGATTTGTAATAGTTGAGAACACCTTCCCAGGTCGACCATTGCATGTCGGTGTCGATGTTCATTTTGATCGCGCCGTACTCGATCGCTTCACGGATCTCTTCGCGGGATGAGCCTGATCCTCCGTGGAATACGAAGTTAACGGGCAGGTCGCCGGTTCCGAATTTCTGCTTGATGTAGTCTTGTGAGTTGCGAAGGATTTTCGGCTCCAATTTCACATTACCTGGCTTGTATACCCCGTGAACATTACCGAATGCAGCCGCAATGGTGAAGTTAGGGGAGATTTTAGAAAGTTCTTCGTAAGCGAATGCCACTTCTTCTGGCTGCGTGTACAGTTTTGAGCTGTCAACGTCGGAGTTATCAACGCCGTCTTCTTCGCCGCCGGTTACACCGAGTTCGATTTCGAGGGTCATACCCAGTTTCGCCATACGCTCGAAGTATTTAGCACAGATCTCGATGTTTTCGTGCAGAGGCTCTTCCGAGAGATCGAGCATATGCGAGCTGTACAGAGGCTTACCGTATTGGTCGAAATAACGCTCGCCTGCATCCAGCAAACCGTCGATCCAGGGAAGGAGTTTCTTCGCGCAGTGGTCGGTGTGGAGGATTACAGGCACTTCGTACAATGCCGCCATCTGGTGTACGTGCATCGCACCCGAGATACCGCCCGCGATAGCCGCCTGCTGGTTGGCATTGGAAAGGCTTTTACCTGCATAAAATATAGCTCCGCCATTTGAAAACTGTACAATAACAGGGCTGTTAACCGCTTTGGCTGTTTCCAGGACCGCATTCACCGAATTGGTTCCTACCACGTTCACGGCCGGAAGGGCGTAGTTGTTTTCGTTGGCGTGGCGGAAAATTTCACTAACTCCATCGCCGGTTACAACACCGGGTGCAAAGCGTTTTGTCGTTTCGCTCATAGTAATAAAGGATATTTTTTCAAGAATTAATTTTA
>DATMSL010000548.1:0-10516 GCA_035565435.1 Dyadobacter sp.
GAAAAGCCTGAAAACGATGTGGTGCGGTTCTATGCCTATTTCGAATACCCCTATTTGAAAAACCCGCGCAACGGCTACTACGAAATGGATTTCAAAATATGGAAACCGGGCTACCGCAAGTTTTACGCATACAGCGACCACCCGCACCTGCGCAGGAGCAATTTTTTTGAGAAATTTGGAAGATATGTCGAGGGACACAAAGGAGACGTCACCGAGTACCGGATGATGATGTCTTTCCTCAAAAACCATGGCAAGGCCTATTTTTACAAGGATTATACCGGATTGTTTGTACAGAAAAACTCCGAATCCGAGCCCAGTACCATGTCGCGCGAGAACTGGCGGCAGACAGACCGGTTTCCGGTGAAACAAATCCGGGATCTTTACCGGCACCTTAAATTTAATTTTGATTACCTGACCTGAATATAGTCTCCGTTTATTCCGATCTTGGTGCCACAAAACCCAACGTTCCCACTCCTGAGATATGCCAACCCGTATAACAAATGACTCATTCAGATGGTATTACGCGAGCATTTACCTTGGACTGGCGCTGATCTTCGGTTCCCAGTATTTTACCTATAAAAATGTCCGCGACCTCTCGCTGAACAATGAGCGGCTGAATGTCACAATCGGTGTGTTGAACCAGACAGCCAATTTCGGACTGGTAACGAAGGATTTTCAGTCGAACATGCGCGGGTACCTGATCACGCGCAACAACGAGCTGCTTACCGACAACTACAACAAAAAGATCCAGCTCGTAGGCATTACCGACACGCTCTTCAACCTGGTCAAGTACGACGGCATGCAGACTAAGCGTGTAAAGGACCTGCTTCAAATATCCAGCCAGATCGTTGCCTATTCGCAGAATGTGATCAGCATTTACCGAACCCAGGGAACCGAGCAGGCTTTTTCCAAAATACAGGAAGGCGAAGGAATCCGGCTTAACAATTTGCTGACCCGGAAGATCAATGAAATCGACGATTACGAAAACCGTAATCTTGATCAACGGCGGAAGCTGGTTTCCGATACCCAGCAGAATTCAGTTCTGTTTATTTTGCTCACAGGCGCCGTGGGATTTGTTCTTACCATCCTTTCCATTGTGTTTCTGAACCTGGACAAGCGCAAGCAGCGCCAGTTCCAGAAAGAAATCAAGGAAAGGGAGCGCACGATGAGCCAGTACCTGGAAGCTATCCCCGACGGTGTGATGGTTATTAATAATGAAAGGAAGATCGAACTGTTGAATGAATCCGGACGGGAAATTCTGGGCGTGGCCGGTGAAAGGCCCGAGACGCTCGAAGAACAGGTTACGCGCATTAAACTGCTCGATCCTACCCGGTATCATGTCCGGTTTTCGGCCGACACCCTGCCGGTAGCGCGTGCATTGCAGGGCGAAAAGCTCGCGGGCAACAAGATTGACCTGGTTAAAAACGATAAAATATATCACCTTGAAACAAGCGTGCAGCCGGTAATCGGCCTGGATGGGCAGATCAAGAGTGCCATTACGGTTTTCAGGGATATTACCGAGCGCGCCAACTACGAAGCGACGCTTGAAAAAGCGCGGATTCTGGCCGAGAAATCGGTGCGTGTGAAGGACATATTCCTTTCCAACGTCAGCCACGAGATCAGGACGCCGCTGAATGCGATCATCGGGTTTACGAACCTGCTCCTGGGCGAGGTTACCGATCAGAAGAGCCTCGAATATGTGGGCTATATTCAGTATGCCGGCAAAAACCTGCTCGAACTGATCAACGATATCCTGGATTTTTCCAAGATCGAAGCCGGGCAGATCCATCTGGAGAAAACGCCGGTTTCGATCCACGAACTGACCGACTCGATTTCGGCCATTATGCACCACCGCGCGGTGGAAAAAGGCATTACTTACGAAGCAGTGCTGTACGATGGGCTGCCGGAGTTCGTTGAGACAGATAAATTAAGGCTCACCCAGATATTGCTGAATGTTTGCGGCAACGCCGTCAAATTCACCGAGCGGGGTAGCGTAAAGCTCCATGTAGAACCGATCGGCGAGCCAGTGAACGATATGCAGAATATCCGCTTCAGAGTGGTGGATACGGGCGTCGGCATTCCGAAGGACAAACTCAAAGAAGTGTTCAATCGCTTCGTGCAGGCCACCGAAAGCACTACCAGGGTATTTGGCGGCACCGGACTGGGATTGAGCATCGTAAAGTCGCTGGTACAACTTTTTGAAGGAACGCTGAATCTCGAAAGCGAGCTGGGCAAGGGTACTGTTTTCACCATGGATTTTCCATTCAGGATTGTCAAAGAAGCCAAGCTGGAAGAGGAGCCGGAAAAAGAGATCGATGTCACCGCATCCGTGACAGCCCTGCACATTCTCGCGGCGGAAGACAACTCGCTCAACCAGAAGCTTCTGAAAGCGATTTTCGAACGGCTGAATATCCCGCTGACAATTGTAAACAACGGCCAGGAAGCGCTTGATAAATTGCGGGAAGAGACTTTCGATATGGTATTAATGGATATTCAAATGCCGGTGATGGACGGCTACACGGCCATTAAGGAAATCCGCCGGACCATTTCCCCTACCATTCCGATCATCACCATGACCGCCCACGCGATGGTCGGTGAGAAAGAAGAATGCCTCAGTATCGGCGCCAACAGCTATATTTCGAAACCATTTAAGGAAAGCGAACTTCTATATACCATTGCACATCTTGGAAACAAAGAGCATTACGAGACACCACAACCCCCAAATTTTACTCAGCAACCTCCGCAAACTAAAATGACAGACTCCATTCTAAATCTCGACTATCTCGCTGAAATCACCGGAGGTGATCAGGAGCTGCGTGACGAGCTGATCGCGATGTTCGAAAAGGACAGCCAGGTGCAGCTTGCAAACATTGCCGAAGCATCACAAGCCGACGACCTGGAACGGCTTCGCCAGGCGATCCATAAATTCCGGTCCTCGCTGTTTTCAGTAGGACTGCTCAATACGGCCAATCAGTACAAAGAGCTCGAAGCAACGCTGAAACAAGGAAAATGGACCGACGATCTGAAACAGAAGTTGGTCGATTTGAAAGCAGAAGCGGAAGCTGGTTTGGCGCAGCTTAAACTGCTTTAATGGCTTTGTAGATTTCCCCGACGCTATTTTCCCACGTATGCGAGCTGGCAAATGTGCGCCGAGCCGTGGTACGTGCTTCCGAATTTTCGGTCAACGCGAGGTCGATGAGCCGTACGTAGTCTTCCTTCCCTTTCCCGAGGTAAACATGATCGGCGAATACGCTCATGGCATCCGTAGCGGTAGCGACCACCGGCCTGCCAACGGCGAGGTATTCGTCGATTTTGCGGGGGTAATTACCGATTGTGACCTCATTGAGCAGCTGCGGGTTCACGCACACGTCAAATGCATTGATGTAGGCCGGCAGGTCCGCTATATTGCGCGAGCCAGTGAAGGTCACGTTCGGAAGCTTGTGCAGGCTGCTTTGTAAAAATTCATTGTCTTCCGGCCCGACAAGTACGATATTCCAGTCGGGGCGCTGCTGCGCGATATATTCCAGCAGCTCCATATCCAGGCGGATACTTTGCAGCGCTCCCACGTACCCGATACGCGGGCGTGGGATCATGCCTATATCCGCGGGCTCGGGCGCCTGATTACCGGCCATAAAAATATCCAGGTCGCACCCCTGCCCCACGTAAAACGAACGCGGATTGTATTGGGCGCAATAATTGGCCAGGTAGGTCGAATTGGCCACGCAAAGATCGCTTTTGGCGATCAGCCGGGGTTCCAACCGGGCGCCGTGCTTGCGCCAGTAATCCACTGCCAGCATATAGTCACGGGAGTAGTAGACAGAAAGCCGCGGTTTGAGCAGATCTTTCAGGAAAAAGCTGCGGAACATATCATTGTCGTTGAAATGAAGATAGTCCGTGAAGCCGAGCCGCTTCGCAGCACGGGCAATCGATCCCGCGAAGAGCTGGTTATTCCTTTTATTTAAAATATCAAACATCATTTCCGGCAGCCAATTGATCGACTCGATCATTTTGTCGGGATACAGCACCCAAAGGTTTGGCTGCACCTGTTCAAGACCGTCGGCCTTGCCGTAAACCACTTTCTTGCGTTTCACGATTTTGGGATCCTCGCCATTTTTGAGCAGGGTGATGCGGTCAAGCGGGGAATTGACATACAACACCCTGTGATTTTTGCTGAATTCCAGGGCAATGTTCTTGCAGTTACTTCCTATTTCAACATCCCAGGCCTGTTGTCCCGTAATGACAATATCCATATGGCAATAATTAGCGCGTGGGATCAAATAGCGCCCACCCTCGTTGAGATTTGGTTACTTATAATGGCGGTCCTGAATTTTCGTGTCGAGCTTTTCGAGCACTGCCGGAAATCGCGCAAGGTCGAACTTGCGGGCAAACAGTTTTTCCGATGCCCCCATACGTTCCAGGTCCTCCTCGGTGAGCACTTTCGGGCTCGCCTGCCCTTTCGACCAATCAATATACCTCAAATTATCATTCACGAGTGACGATCGGAATGGCGAATTGTACAAAATAGTTTGAAATATAATCTCATCAGGAGCCCAGGTCAATTTGAAAAACTTCGCAACCGCGGGGTGCCCGTTCAGATATTCCAATATATAGCGCGCCGCGTCCAGCGTAAGGCTCATCCATTGCGACCGCCCTACCGGTTCGAGTCCGGCGGGCATCCTGCGCGCCGGAAGCAGCTTGTTCATCCATTTCTGCACCAGGTATTTCCCCGGAAAATTATAGTTGGTCAGGTGGTATTCTGTCAACCGCGGGACCGCTTCCGTCCATTCGTTAGTGACGGAATAGTATTCCATGAAGTTCTTTCCGGTGTTCCGGGCAAAGAAATCATGGATTTCCGACGGCGATTGCAGCGGATAGTCTGCGCCGCTGAGCAGGTTTATATAATCAAAATCAATACCGGAATCCACGATCGCCTGGAAGCCGTGGATCGTCGCTTCCACGATACTGTACGCGCCCCAGCCGACATTCACGCGGTCGGGCACAAGCATTATCCGCTCGCGACCCTGCAAGAAGGGAAATGCCTGGATGTCCGCCTTCCGGTCCAGATGAACAAAGCACCAGGCATCCCGGTGTTCGAGTGCACCGATGAGCTTCAACAGTTGGGCCGGCGCCGCGTGTGCGAGTATCAGGTGGGCGATTTTCATACGGTATGGCTCGCTTTCTGCTCCCGCTCGTCGAGAATGCGGGTAATGTTGATGATCGCCGCTGCCAGGTAGAAATAGATATTGGACGGAAACTGTACCAGCGCTTCCTGCGGATAATTGCCAACATTGTAAGCAAATACCACCAGCAGCATCGCCAGGCAATAGGTTTTCAGCTCCGGATTCCTGATCAGGAAATAGTTGTTGATGCCTTCCCTTAAAATAAAAAACATCAGCAAACAGAACAGAAACAGACCCACCCAGCCCAGCTCCACGGCAATGCGGACGTAGCCGCTGTCGGGCGGAAAGTTGGCCAGGTACGATTGCGGCGCGAAACGCTGTCCCCAAGCGCCCGTAGCGCCCAGCCCGCCCCCGATCGGGTGCGTGAGAATGTAGGGTTGAATGCGTTTCTGGTTGTTCTTACGAGCCTGGAACGAAATATCGTCGTTCGGCTTGAACGCCGTCTGGAACCGGACAATGTTGGAATTGGTAGTGGGCACAAAAATCAGGAAAACAAAAAACAGGCCTGCAATGCCCGAAAAAATGAGTACCTGCCGGTTGATCCTTAAAATCACGAAAAGTACCATCGCCCCGGGTATCAGTACATACGCGCCCCGCGTACCCGAGAAAAGCATCGAGGAGAAAAACAGCGCGATCATCAGCGCGAGCACTACCCTCTGCCAGTTTTTTTTCACGAAGGTGAGCAATGCTATGCAGATAATGCTGCTGACTACCATGTTGTAGGAGAATGCAACCGGATCGGAAAAGATCGAGAATTTACGCCAATGACCGGCGATGAAAAGCAGGTCGGCAACGCCTTCCGAATCGAGCCAGGCCTGCTCTGCGTCGGAGAAACCGATGTATTCCTGTTTATAGGCATACAATGCGGCAAACAGCGCCAGTCCGAGCCAGAGTTTGAGTAAAAACCGCAGGAACTGAATGGTGCGGATCTGGTACATGAAAACGAAGTAGGTCAGCATCACGATCGCCACCGCGCGAATGGTGTACACCCACGCCAGACGCGACTCCGCCGAAGGGTTAGCGACCTGGATCAGGTTGTATACGATCCAGATCAGGATCATCACACTAATAGGCCCTTTGAAAACCTTCCAGTCGGGCCTGCGTTTCTGGTGAATGAAAAAACCCAGTATCAGCAGTCCCTGGATACCGTCCATAACAGTTCCAAGCGGGAAATTCACACCGAGCCGTCCGATGAAAAACAGTAAATAGGCCAGCAGAAGCAGCACGGTAATGCCAAATTCGGGGAACGCCACAATGCCGTACACCACGGGAGGGCCGAACATCAACGCTAAAATGCCCACGCCGGCGACAATGCCCTGATAAGCGATCAGCGCCCCGATTGCAACCGATATCAAAAGCAAAATGACCAGCCCCGTAAGTTTGCGATCGAACTTCGCGCGCAGTCTTTCCATGCGGCTCAGCCCTTCGCTGCTTTTCCCGGGAATATGTATCTGAATGTCTTCCACTAAAAGAACAGGATTTTGAAAAACCAGATAAATACGCTCACCAATGCCAGCAACAATGCCGCCTGACGTATTTTTTGCTGCATTGGCGTGAACTCGTTAAAGCCTCGTTTCCGCCCGCTGACCTTTTTATCCGGATAAATTTTCATAGTGGTCGAGCGTTAACCCTGAGTCTTGTCCTGCTGTCGTGTAGCCACCGAAATCTTGTTCGCACGTCGCGCATTGACCAGCGCGGTAAGCTGATAGAACATGAATTTCGGGATATTCACAAGCGATTGGTAAATCTTCGGATCGGTAGGCGAGCTTTTGAGCGCAATGTAAAAACCGAGCACAAAGACGACCAGTCCGATCAGCCATACCAGCGATAACACCGGCGCGATCAGCAGATTGAGCAGCATAAAAAACACCGAAAGCAGCAGGAAAATAAACAAGGGCGGCCGCAGCAATACCAACCCGAAAAGTATCTGATTGAGACTGAAACGGGTCATGCCTTTGAACAGAATCTTGAACCCGTAAGCAAAATATTTGAACCAGGTGTTGATCCAACGGGCCCTTTGCTTGACCAACTGGTCGGAGCCTGTCGTCTTTTCATCATAAACAATGGCTTTCCCGGCGAATGCAATGCGGTAACCCCTGCTCACAATGCCCTCTTGGAGGACTTTGTCGAAACCGGCACCGGTTATGTCCAGATGCCCCAATACTTTCTCATACAGTGCCGTGCTGAACGCCATTCCCGACCCCGCCAGGGTGGCCGAAGACCCGGCCCCGAACAACACTTTCCCATCGTAGAAGTGATAGTAAATATCACGTGCGGCGTCCAGACGAGCTAAGGTGGTATCCAGGTTTTTGGCCTCTCTCACCCCTTGCACCGCCTCATAACCCTGGTTGAAATAGATATTCAGCTCGTTCAGATATTCGGGATCAGTGAGGTTGTCGCTGTCGATGATCGTCAGGTGCGTGTGCGGGCGGATAAAACGGCGGATCGCATAGAAGTGCGAGCGGGTGTTGCTCCCCAGAACTTGCTCCGGGCGCAGCAGCAGCACTTTGTCCGTCGGAAAGTGGAGATTGCTGATGTCGCATTTATCTGCCACTACGTAGATATGATAGCGATCATAATTCAGTTGCAGCAGCGAACCCACCACGGCAGGCAATTGCGCGGTATATTCATAGGCCGTCACGATAATGCCGTAATCGGGAAGCGTACTGCCGATGGCAGGCCTGCGGGACATTACAGCCTTTCTCAGTCCGTAAATCAACAGCAAAAACACCGGAAATACGAGGTTATACCCAATCCCCACCTGAATCGCCAGTCCTATCCATTCCAGGATTTTCATGCTTCTACCGGTTTAGCCACTTTTCCGGCTTGTTCGGGAATGCTTTCGGTATTGGTAAGCACCCAGCCTGCAAACTTCCCGTTCAAGCTATCGAGGTACTGTATTTTGGATTGATCATCCGAGCCAATGGAACGCCCTGCCGCGAACACGGAAACGACCAGATCCGAGAACGATACCCATTCCTTGGCCCTGTTCATGGCCCGCAGTGAATCGGTCTCAATCAGGATAATGTCGAAACGGGCTTTCAATGCTTGCAAACGCTCGCCAATTACTTTTTCATCGGCCAGTTCGAGTACGGAAATATCACCGGTTTTGGCGCCCAAAATGGTGATCTGCCCCGGCGTCGCTTCCGGCAGGCTGTTGGATTTGACAAAATTTTCAAACAGCGTGCTGTCCGGGTTCAATTTGGAAATATCCGGCTGGGCGAAGTTTCCATCTATAATAAGCACCGTCTTATTGATCTTGGAAAATGCCCACGCCAATGCGATCACAAATGGGGTTTTACCTACGCCATAACCCAGGCTGGTAATGGCAATGATCTTCGGATCGCTCATTTCATTGTCGAGCTCGTACCGAATCGATCGCACCAGGTTTTTGTAAAGCCGCACAGCCTTATCATCGGACGCATTCATGCCGGAAAGGCTCAGGTTCGAATCCTTTTCGAGCACATTCAGGTAACCGAGCACGGGCTTACCCGTTTCGTTGGCAAGTTGCAGCGGGTACCGGATCGATTTGTCGAGGTAGAAAAGAATAAAGAACACAAACACGCAGAATGTGAAGCTGATCACCCCGGAAAGGATCACCAGAACCATTTTTTTTGAAGCCTGTACCTCGCCCGGCATGGCGCGCTCGATCAGGCGGAGGTACACGGGAAAGCTGAATTCGAGGCTCGCCTCATTGTACCGCTGCAATGCTTCGATGTATTCCTTGCTCGCAATGTCGATGGACGTTTCGTATTCCTGGATCTTGGCTTCGTTCGGCACCAAACCGTCGAATTTACGGTTCAGGCGGTCGAGCTCGCCCTGGATCGATGCCACACTGTTCTTCGCCAGTTCCAGCGATATTTCCATGCCCAGTTTCTGTGTTACCAGATCCTGCTTCACCACCATCGGATTATAGGCATATTTATCGGTGGCTTCATTGATTTCCTCCGAAAGCCGGCTTCGCAACGAGTCGAGACTGAATTTGATCCGGTTGTCGAAATTGCTCAGGATGTAGCGTTCGTTCATCGCTTTCAGGTTGCTTTTCGTGGCGATGATCTTTTGATTAATATCCGTTAAAGCGCTCTCGAAATACTTCCGCTCAGTTGGGTTAAAGCGGCTGTCGATATTGCCGATAGCGGCGGTGTAGGCGATAATATCCTTCTGAGCGATCTGGCGGCGGGTTTCAAAATCGGCCATTTGCCCATAAATACTCTTCGCCTGCTCGTTCAGGTTCAGTACCCGGTTTTGTATTTTGAAGTTCTTCAGCATATTCATCCGGTCATTCAACGCCTGCAATTTTTGCTGCATAAAGTTGGCCAGAAAGTCGATCGTCTTCTTGTTGTTGCCCACCACGCGAGAAGAATTATCGGAAATAAACTCCTGCGCGAGCGTGTTGATCACATATGCGGCCAGGTCGGGATGCTCTGCTTCATATTCGATGTCGATGTAGTCTCCTACTCCGGTGCGATAAATGATCAGTTTTTCGCGCAGGGAATTTGCGCCGTAGCCCATTTCGGTGATTACGTCATTCAGCTTTTTTTCGTCGGGTTTCCACAAAAAGAGCTCTTCGTGCTTCTGGTATTTCTGGCTGATGAGCGCTATGGCTTTCGCTTTATCGGCCTTGCTCATTTCTTCCAGTTCAGGCACGGGCTCACGCCAGGTAGAGTCCTTCAACCCATTCAAGTCGTTTAGGATCAACCGATACGATACCTGATCGAGCGTTCTTTTCAGGCGCATGACCTGAATTAGGCTTTCGAATTTGCGCGCAATCTGGTGGTCCTGCTCATCCCTGGCGCGGGTCACAACCTGATCGGTCTTATCGACTAGCCCGGTCGCGATACGCGCATGCGACTCGTAGGTATCCGGCAACCGCCGGACGAGAAAATAGCAGACAATAACGGTGATCAGCGGAACCAGGATCAGAGTGATCTTATTCCTCTGCAGTAATCTCAGAAACTGTACAATCTCCGTCATTTGATATCTTCTAATTTTTGTCCTAACAATTCTTCCAGACTGCTTTTTGCAATCAGAACCTCGCTTTCGGTATTGAGCAGGTTCTGCGCATGGTCCGTTTGCATCACCAGTACCTGGTTATACTTTTCCAACGTCTCCTGCCCCATCTCGAAGCGCTTCTTAACACTTTCCAGCATGCTTTCGACATCAAGGGCCGCATTCGAGCGCACCCTGTATACCGCCTTTTTCTGGATATAAGTGAAATATCTTTTCTTGACCTCGGCCTCCATATTCAGGTCAAATGACTGCTTATCGTATTCGGCCGAGGCCAGCTCGCTTTTTGCCTGCTTCACCATGGCCGGCTTTTGGAGGATAGCCCCGAT
>DATMSL010000549.1:0-12493 GCA_035565435.1 Dyadobacter sp.
CATGAACGACTAAACGCAAGCTGTATGAAGACCTATCAACTCAAACTCACATACCCCGAAACGTTGAGTGTGCATCACATCACAACGCTGGTGGAATCGGTAAAAGGTGTACGGATACAACGATTGAACATCATCGGGCGCGGGCGCGAGTTTGTGGGCGTGCTGGTGGTGGAGGCGGCGGGACTGCTGCACTACGATTCGCTGGTGGAACGGCTGCGGTCGCGCCGGGAAGTGCTGCTCGATGAACCGGAGGTTGTGCCGCTCTAACGACTTCTTTTTCGTTATAAATCATTAGAAGGGCTTGGCTATTAGCTTATTGAATCCGGAAATGATTTGTGTCGAACCGGTAACAATGACAACCACCAGGCATATGTTTAAAGCATTCAGAATCTGTATTATTCTCAACGTATTATTGTCGCTGACCGCCACTGGAGGCAGATGGTCGACGGTTCATGCTCCCGCTGCCAAACCGAAAAGCGCGAAACCCAACATCGTCATCATCATGGCCGACGACCTCGATAGCCGGCAGTTGAGCTGTTATGGCGGCCAAAACCTTAAAACCACACATATCGATGCATTGGCGAAGGATGGGTTGAAATTCAATAACCTGTTCACTTCGGAAGCGATGTGCGTGCCTACGCGGGCGTCGCTTTTTACGGGTTTGTATCCGGTGCGCCACGGTTCGTTCCAGAACCACAAGCCGGTGTACGACCATTTGAAAAGCGTCGGTCACTACCTGGCCGACCTCGGCTATCGCGTAGGACTGACGGGAAAAGACCATGTGACGAAGCCTAAAAGCGTGTTTCCGTTCGATATCGTCGCGGGTTTTGAACCTAACTGTGTAGCCCCGAGGGACGATTACCACCTCGACGACATTAAGAAATACATCACCGGCAGCGACAAGCCCTATTGCCTTTTTGTAATGAGCATTAATCCTCACGCACCCTGGACCGTGGGCGATACCACCGAATTCGACGCGGCAAAGCTCAAACTGCCAGCCAACTGGGTGGATACGCCCATTACCCGCAGGCAATTTGTGAAATACCTCGCGGAGGTACGCCGGCTGGACGATCAGGTGGGGGAGATCCGTGCATTGCTGAAAGAGACCGGGCAGGACAAAAACACCATCCTGATCTTCCTCGGCGAACAGGGCGCGCAGTTTCCGGGAGCGAAATGGAACCTGTACGATACCGGCCAGCAGAGCTCGATGCTCATCCGGTGGCCGGGGAAAGTAAAGCCTTCGACTGAGACGCATGCTTTGGTACAATATGAAGATATTACTCCGACACTGATCGATATTGCCGGTGGGAAACCTATTACCGGTCTCGACGGGCGCAGCTTTTTACCCGTCATTTCAGGCAAGAACAAAGAGGCGAGAAACTACGCCTATGGTATTCATAACAACATCCCGGAGGGGGACCCTTACCCGATCCGCAGCATTCGAGACCACCGCTACAAGCTGATCCTCAACCTCGTATCCGATAAGCCGTATTACAACCGCTTCATGATGGACCGCAACCGCAAAGACCGTAATACCGTGTGGTTTTCGTGGTTAGACGACAAGGCAGATGCGAATGCCAAAATGATCACCGACCGTTTCGAGCACCGGCCTGCCGTAGAATTTTATGATACTGAAAAAGATCCTTTTGAACTGAAAAACCTGGCAGCAGACCCGCAATACGCGCAACGCATTGCCACTCTGCGCGGAGAACTTGAAGCCTGGATGAAGCAACAGGGCGATGAAGGTGCTTCCATCGACAAAGTGTATCCCAAAAAACAGGAAGCAAAATGAAGCGGCTCACTCTCCTTATGATTGTCCTTGCATTTACTGCATTGACCGCCTTCGGCCAGCAGAAACGCCCCAACATCGTACTCATCGTCTCTGACGACCACAGTGCGCCGTTTTTGAGCAGCTATGGCTATCCGCAGATCAAAACACCGAATATCGACCGCCTCGCACAGGAAGGTATCCGCTTCGCGCGTGCCTACACCACCGCGCCGCAATGCGTGCTCTCGCGGGCGGCGATTATGACCGGGCGTAATACGCTCGACGTGCAGATGACCCGCTTTTCGGCCCCGCTCGATGCCTCTGTAACGACCTATCCCGAGCTGCTGCGCAAAGGGGGCTACCATACCGGTATTCTCGGGCGAAGCTTCCACCTCGACGGCAACCGCCGCGTGCCCGAAACGGTGGCAGTTTTGGAGAAATATGGCCTGGAAACCTTTAAAAACCGGGTCGACTACCTGAAAACGACCGGTAACCGCGACAGTATTTTCCAGCAATACACCGAATTTCTGAACAAAGCACCTAAAAACAAGCCATTCTTCGTACAGGTCGGGTATAGCGATCCGCACCGGACTTTCAATGCCAAAAATTTCGAGCCCGACCCGCAATCGCTCACATTGCCAGGACATTGGCCAGATACCAAAGGTGTGCGGGCTGATTTCGCGGCCTATCTCGGCGAGATCCAGCGCCTCGACAGCGACGTAGGCCGTGTGCTCGACGATCTGAAAAAGCGCGGGCTGGAAGAAAATACGCTCGTTGTATTCATCGGGGATAATGGCGGGGCATTGCTGCGCGGTAAAGGGACATTGTACGACCTGGGTATCCACGTGCCGCTGATCATCCGCCATCCCAGGCTGATCAAGGCCGGGCAAGTAAGCGACGTGCTTGTTTCCGGTATTGATATTGCACCTACATTTCTTGCCGTTGCGGGAGTACCTGTGCCGAAAGAGATCACTGGCAAAAGTCTCACCCCCGCATTCACCGATCCGCAGCGGGACGGCCACGAATACATTTTCGCCGTCCGTGGCGCGCACGGGCAGGGCTTACCTACCAATTCTTCCAATTTTGATTTAGGCAGGACTATTTTTAACAAAAAGTACAAGCTGATTTACAATGCGATCTGGCAGATTCCCTACCATCCGGTCGATTTCGCCGGACAACCTTTCTGGCTGGATTTGAAACAGCAGCATGCTGAGGGCAGGCTGGACGAGAAATACGGCAAGCTGCTCTTCGCCGACCGCCGCAAAATGTTCGAAATCTATGATTTACAGGCTGATCCCGACGAAACGAACAACCTGTCCGGCAAAGCGGAAGTAGCTGCCGTGGAGCACGATCTGAAAACGCGTTTGCAGGAATGGATGATTTTAAACAGGGATTATTTGCCGCTGCCGATCGCACCGGGGAATTAGGCCTGCGGTCGGTTGTCGGCTGTCAAAACTCCTAACCGTTAACCACTCCTTCAAACCTTCCCGCATCCGTTAAATAAGCATTCCCTTCGCTTTCAGCCGCTCGACGAGGTCGTTCTCCAACATGTTCAATAGCTTCCCAGTTGCCATATAAAGCTCGTTTACTGCGGCGGGGTCAGAGGAGATGCTTTCGGCAAGTGGTTTGCGTATATTGGCGCGGGCGGTGGCGATGGCTGAGAATTGGCTGTCGAGCCGCTTTTTGAGCTCATCTTCGGATGCGCGACCCGGCGCGAGAAGCTCGAAAATACCCGGGCCGGCAGGTCTGTCGGATATTGCAGAGTTACCAGATAACACGCCATAAATACATTCCAGCTCGGATTGGAGCATTATCAGCGAATGACCGGAGAAACGGGCGTCCACCAGTTCGGGAGCCGGTTTTCCGCTTTGAATGCCCAGCGGCAGGGCAAGGCGTTTTTCGCGGAGCCGGGCGGTGTATTCGACGAGCCGGCGCACGAGTATCGGGATGGAGGCCATTCGTTCGTTGCCGGTGGATTCGGCGAAATCCTTTACATAACCATTGCCGCCATTGCTCCAATAGCGCACGAGTGCATCGGCTTTGTCGAGCAGGCTTCTGCTCAATGCACGGAGGAATGCGCAACGCCGATGCCCATTATCGCCCGTAAATGATGCGATTACGGAAGAATCGTCTCTTCCGTTGTTCCCGTAAATCAGGTATTCGATGACATTCAGCCCGCGGGTGTCGGCGGCGAGCGGTTCGATGGTCGTATTCTGGATGGGAATAGCGGTGTTCGAAATAAATTTCTCAATCGCGTCTAGGTTGGGCGTGCCATCGATGTAGCGGGCGGCCAATGCGTCGTTGACCGGCCCGAATGTGAACAATGCACTGTTTTTCCAGGCGACCGCGGTAGCGAACCAAATACTTTGCAATGTCACGAGCTTGTCTCTGCTGGTAGAATCGGCGATGTAGCTGTCGACGGCGTTAGCGAGTCCGTTGGCGTAGGACTGAAAGGCTACGAAATTCTCGACGATGACATGCTGGCCGATGTTGTTCACCACCCTGGTGCGGGTGGAAATGTCGGCCACCGGCTCTGGTTGCCTTTTACAGCTTGCCAGCAGCACCATGGTTAGCACTGCGACCGTAAACACGTTTTTCATAGCATATACCGATTGGGAGGTTCTTGTGAAAATAAACATGTAACCATTACAATACCAACGTGATATTTTCAGAAATATTGAGAAACGCCATTCACCCCACCCGCTTCGTATTCGAAGCTTCAATCCATTCGCAGACATCGCATTCAGGGCAGGTCGGTAACTCGTCGGCGTCTCTGCCGTTGCGCAGGCCGCCGCATTTCGTGCAGGCGATGTACTCGCAGTTTTCATGGGGTGTCCCCGAGAGCTTGTTTTGCAGCTCGCTGGGGAAAATGGGCAAGCCGTAACGGACGTCTTCATCGGCATAAAACAATACGCTGAATTCGCCGGAGGTTTCGATGAGTACGGTGCGTACCTGGCCGAGGTGTTCCACATTACGCAGGCGGAGTTCGGCGAAGAACTCGTCCTGCGATAGGCCCGATTCCCCGAATGCGTCCATCAGCAGCTTGCCCTCGCGGATCACGTACAATGGCTTGCCTTCCAGCAGTTTTTCGATTTTGACAAACCTGTCCGAAAGTCGTGTAACGGTAATATAGAGTGTGATGACGACGAGAAAAACGACGAATGCGGGCAAAATGCCTACATCGTCGTAAAACATCGGATCACCCGCGGCGGAGCCCAATCCGATAATAAGGACAAGTTCAAAAATAGAAAGTTGCTTGATCCCGCGCCGGCCGGACGCCCGCAGCGCAACCAGTATAATTATAAACATAACGACCGTCCGAAGCACCACTTCCAGCAGGAAGCCGAACGGATGGTCGTGCATGAGGATTTTTCTTAATTCAGAAAGTTCAAACATGGGAAGAGCATTTTACAGTATAAGTGCAAAATACGTGCCGGAACTGATCGCCGGCGATGGACCATGGATTTGGGTTTTCGACGCACTGCAATCCTAAATGGTCGGCCGAAGGCCCAACAGCCGTCAGCGGCCCTACATGGCGGCGGCCAGCACCCAAACCAGCACATTCACCACATAGCCGAACTTTGCCCGCAGCACCCGCAGGCATTTGCTGATGTGAAACTCGACCGTCTTCTCGGAGAGGTCGAGCATTTGGGCGATTTCCTTGTTGGGGACGCCGCTGCGACTCATTTCGAATACCTGCTTGCTCTTCTCGGGCAGGTTTGCGAGCTCGCGGGAGTAGATTTCCTGTATTTCTTTCAACGACAGCCATTCCTGCACCAGGTTGGCCGATTGCGACGACAACGTTTCCAGATCAATGTCGTTCAACGACACCGTGTGGTGGATGAGTTGTTTCCGTAGATGGGAGATGATGCGGTTCTTGAGCGCGGAAAAAAGGTAGAGATTGAATGCTTTTTCAATGGTGATGCCCGGCCGTTGCAGCCATAAATGCACAAAGAGGTCCTGCACGAGATCTTCCGACGCCTCACTGTTGCCCGTCTTCCGCAATGCGAGCGCGTAAAGCCGGTGCGAATACCTGCGATGAAGCTCAGCAAACGCCAGCGAATCGTGCGAAACCTTTGCAAGCTGCCATAATTCCAGGTCGTCGTTACCGCGGTAATCCTTACTCATGAGGTGCATTCTTCAACTTCGATCAAAAGTAATAAGGATTCAAATAGTATTTGTCATAAAATTTCTTCAAAAGTCACTAGGGATACCGGCGTACCGTGCGTCCTGTTTATAGGGAACTGAAAGAGCAGGTCATTACAAACACTTTATGAACAATAACAACATTTCGCCGGAGCTTTTGAAACGCTATCTCGAAGGACAATGCACACCGGAAGAAGCGTTTCAAGTTGACGAGTGGTATGCGTCGTTGCAGGAGGGGACTGGTGAGAAAGCCGCATTCGACCAGCCCCGGCATTTAGGCAAAGTGCAGGACGAAATCCGGAGACTGTCGCCCCGCGTGGATACGTCCCGCGTGGAAACGCCCGGCGTGGAAACGCCCGGCGAGGCGCGGACGGTACCATTGCGGCGCCGGACTTTCGGGCAATACCTGCGCTACGCCGCTGCGGCGGCGATCCTCCTGGTTGCCGGATTGGGTATGAGGTACTTTTTGTCCCAGCATAAATCGGTTTTCAGGTTCGGAAAGCACACCTATTCTACCATCAACAAGACCCGGCAGGTGCGGAAGCACGTATTTCCCGATGGTAGCGAGGCGTGGTTGAATCCAGGCACGCGCGTTACGTATGCAAAGGAAGATTTCAACGAAGATTCCCGCGAGGTTTCCCTTGAAGGCGAGGCATTTTTTGAGGTAACGCACGACCCTTCGAGGCCGTTCTTCGTGCACGGAGAGTCGGTGCAAGTGAAAGTGCTGGGTACCAGTTTCAATGTGCGTGCCCACAAAGGCGAGGCGGAATATGCAGTGTCGGTGGTAACGGGCAAGGTCTCCGTGACGGCCGACAAAGGCAGGGAGGTGATGCTCCTTCCGCACCAGCAGGCGGTTTTCAAAGTGGCCTCCGGGGAGCTCGTCAGCGAAGCCGTGCCCGATGTGGCCGAAAAAGCGCCGCTATGGCAGCCCGTTTCACTTACATTCACCGATGCGAAGCTGGGAGAAGTGGTGAAAAGGCTTGAAGATAAATTCGATGTAAAGATCCGTCTTGAAAATCCTAACCTTGAAAATTGCCGGGTAAAAGCCACGTTCGACCAGAACCGGCTTTCAGAAATACTTGAAATGACGATGCAGATCGTGGATGCGAACTATGTGATGCAAAATGACGGGATCGTGATCCGCGGGGAAGGATGCGCCGCTTCGGAGTAAATGCAATTCCATTCAACATCAATCAAAACAGACACCTAACAGCCGCCCTATGACGAAATTCAGCCAACCGAAATAATACCCGCTTCAAAAGAAAATCAGGAGTGTTGGAGCCACCCCTGATCCTGAACGAAGACCTTGATAGAACATCACTGGCCGGTGATGCAAGGCTTCCTATTGTTCATATTAACCATTTCAAACTTATGTATTTTTTCCTAAAAAGCAAGACGGCATACCATATTATGCGGTTATCGATTTTACAGCTTTTCCTGATCGGAATGATCGCGGCGGGCGGTTATGCGAGGGATATCAATGCGCAGGACCTGCTGGCCAAAAACGTGAGCATCCAGGCGGAAAATATCCCGCTAGGCATTGCGCTGGACCGGTTGGAGAACCTGGCCGGCGTGCGTTTCGCGTATAGCCGCAGCATTATCCCCGTACGTACCCGCGTGAGCCTGAACGCCAGCCATGAGAAACTTTCCGCCGTGCTCGACAGGCTTTTGCTGCCTTTGCAAATCGAATACCAGCCCGGCGACGGCCAGATTATCCTCAAACGCAGCCGCAAGGTGTCGTTTTTGCAGGAACCGCTCGTGCCCGGTGAAGCGCAGACGATCGGCGCGGCGAGCACTGCCGACATTCGCATCACCGGTACCGTCACCGACGACAAGGGTGATAAGCTTCCCGGTGTGAGCGTGGTTTTGAGAGGAACGCAGCGGGGCACGGTTACCGACGAGCAGGGCAGTTATCTGCTGGATATTCCGGATGATCAATCTGCCGCCGGACCGGCGGTGCTGATATTTTCCTTCGTAGGTTACCTGTCGCAGGAAGTGACAGTGGGCGCGCAGAATGTCGTGGATGTGACTTTGAAGGTGGATTCAAAGTCGCTGGAAGAAGTGGTTGTAGTGGGATATGGTACGCAATCTAAAAAGAATATTACCGGCTCAGTAGCGACCGTACAGGGTTCGGAAATTACCCGCAGCCCGCAGGCGAACATCTCCAACTCATTTGCAGGACGCCTGCCTGGCCTGATCGCCAACAACCGCTCCGGTGAGCCGGGGTCGGACGGGTCGAATATATTGATCCGCGGCCGCGCTACGACGGGCAACAGTAACCCGCTCATCGTCATCGACGGGATCGCCAATGCGATAGGAGGGCTGGACCGCCTCAATCCGAACGACATTGAAAGTATTTCCGTACTCAAAGATGCTTCCGCGGCCATTTATGGTGCGCAGGCTGCAAACGGGGTCATGTTGATTACCACTAAAAAAGGCCTCGCAGGCAAGCCGCGCTTCGACTATTCCTTTAACCAGGGCTTCGTGCAGCCTACGCGCCTGCCTAAGTTTGTGGACGCGCCCACGTACGCGGGAATCCTGAATACGATCGACTATTACCGTAACCCGTCGGGCGGAATGAACCAGCGGTACAGCGATGCTGAGATCCAGAAGTTTCGCGACGGCTCGGACCCGATCAATTACCCGAATACCAACTGGGTGAAGGAACTGATGAAGCCGGTTGCACGCCAAAACCAGCACAACCTGTCCGTTTCGGGCGGTACCGAGAAGATCAACTACTTCGTGTCGGCAGGGACATTGTATCAGGACGGTCTCTACCGCGACGGCGTGAATAAATACCGCCAGTACAGCGTGCGCTCGAATGTAAATGTGCATGTAAATGATAAACTGAGCTTTGGAATCCAGCTCGCGACGCGCCGCGAAAACCGCAGCTACATTGCCGGTTTCGGTGCGAGTAATGTGTTTGAGTTTTTATACAGAACTTATCCGACACTGCCTGCGCGCTATCCTGACGGAAAGCTCGGCGCAGGGGTGGAGCAAGGCAAGAACCCGATCGCGATGGCGACATTGGCCGGTACCAACAACAGTCCTACCACGGTGTCGAACGGTATTCTGCGGGCGAGCTATCAGTTACCGATCGACGGGCTTTCGGTAGATGGCTTCTTCTCCGCCGACCAGAGTTTTGCATTTACCAAAGAAATGAGAACCAACTGGATCGTTTATCAATACAACAAAACTACCCAGCAATACAGTACCGTACTGGGCGGGCCCGCGAAGGCGCAGATGTACGAGAGCCAGACGAACAGAGCTTTGCTGACGGGTAACGTCAAATTGAATTACACTAAAAATTTCGGCGACCACGCATTGTCTTCGTTCATTGCCTATGAGCAGAGCCGGGAGACGCAAGAGTTTTTCAGCGCGTCGCGTAACAACTTTATCACCACGCAGCTGCCCGACCTGAGCCAGGGCGGCGCGCAGCCGGTGGATTTCGGGAATAGCGGAAGCAGCTACCGTACCTCGCGCAGGAATGTCTTCGGGCGGGTAAATTACAATTACCTGGGAAGGTACCTGGCGGAAGTACAGCTGCGTTACGACGGATCGTCGGTGTTTCCAAAGGGCAATCGCTACGGATTCTTTCCGGGCATTTCGTTGGGCTGGCGGGTGTCGCAGGAGCCTTGGTTTCAGACAGGTAATACCATCAATGATCTTAAAATCAGGGCTTCTTATGGTGAGCTGGGTAACGATCGCGTGAATCCCAACCAGTTCCGCGACAACTTCCAGGTGCGCAACGGCGCATTCTCGACCGGTAACAATGCCGACAATGTACCGCTCATTCAGTACTCGCTGCTTGCCAACCCGAACATTACCTGGGAAGTGGCCAAGAAATATAATGTGGGACTCAATTCGACGCTCTTCAAAAAGCTGACCTTTGATCTCGACCTGTTTTTCGAGAACCGTACCAATATCCTCGCCAGCCGCAATGTGAGCATTCCTGCGCTGACGGGCATCAGCAGCTCGCAAATCCCGAAAGAGAACATTGCCGAGGTGTATAACCGCGGTTTGGAAACGCAAATCCAGTATGCGGGCAGCCACAACAATTTCAGCTACAACATCGGCGGTAACTTCGCATTCGCGAAAAGCGAGGTGGTTTTCATCGACGAAGCTCCTAATACGCTCGATTACCAGCGCGCCACCGGCATGCCCCTCGGCTCCGACCTCGGTAATCCGAATGCCGACCTCATGTACCGCGCCATCGGCGTGTTCAAAACCCAGCAGGAACTCGATGCTTACCCGCACGTGTCGGGCGCTGGAATGGGTGATCTCAAATATGAAGATTACAATGGCGACGGCAAGATCGACGCGGCCGACCGCATTCGTTCGCAGTTCAGCAACGTGCCGCAGATCACCTATGGTGTGAACCTGGGCGGCGGCTGGAAAAACCTCAGCCTGAATGTGCTCCTGCAAGGCCAGGCGCGTGTGGCGCAATATGTGGTGGTGGAAGCAGGCGAGTTCAGCAGCGTGATGCAGTCGCGCGCCGAGGACGCATGGAGCCCCTCCAACCCGAACGGTAATTCGCCGCGGATTGATTCGCGCACGGGTACAGGCGTGAACGGTAGCTATAAAAACACGTTCTGGTTCCAAAATACCGCTTTCCTGCGCCTGAAAAACGTGGAGCTGGCCTACAATGTACCGCAGAAGATTATTTCAAGAATCGGGCTGGGTGGTTTGCGGATCTATACCAACGGATTTAACCTGCTCACATTCACCAAAGTGAAGGATTTCGATCCGGAAGGGGACAATGGCAATGCATTCTTCTATCCGCAGCAGAAAATCTACAATGTGGGCGTGAACGTGACATTCTAAAACTGACAAAGACATGAGATTGAATAAACTGATACTAAGCTTGCTCACCGGCGTGACGGCCTGCCTTACCGCCTGCGACGACGCGTTCCTGGATACCAAACCTACCGACATTATCTCCGACCAGGCCATTTGGGCCGACTCCGCATTGGCCGATGCGTATGTGGTAGGCCGTTACGTGGGCGTACAGCTCTCGACCGAAGGAGATAAACCGGGTTTCGGTCGTGGTTTCGAGGACGCCTGGATGAGTTCCGTGACCGACGAGTCGATTTGTAATTTTGATAATGACACCTATTTCGTGCAGCAGGGTAATGCAGCGCCCGACCGCACCGGCTGGATTTCCAACACCTGGACACGTGGCTACCGCAGTATCCGCGAATGTAACTACGGCCTCGCAAACCTCGACAAAGTGCCTATGAGCGAGTCGGGCAAGAAGCGGCTGAAAGCCGAACTGCGCTTTATCCGCGCGTACCGCTACCACGACCTGATCCGCAATTTCGGCGGTATTCCGATCATCGGCGACAAGGTGTATACCCTGGAAGACCGGGATTATACCGAGCTCTACCAGCGTAAAAGTATTGAAGAGAGTATTACTTATGCTGTTAGCGAGCTGGATGCCGCTGCTGCCGGTCTGGCTGGGGCCACTGTGACGTCCGGACGCGGTTCGGAGAATGCGGCATTGGCGTTGAAGGCGCGGTTGCTGCTTTACGCGGCAAGCCCGTTGTTCAACAACGACCAGAACGACGCCGCGAAATGGCAGAAGGCCGCCGACGCCGCCAAAGTGGTGATAGACAAGGGCGCATTCTCGTTATATAATGACTACCGCAAACTTTTTATTACCAACAATACTTCCGAGGACATTTTCATCCGCCTCTATTCCCCGACCAACGAGCACACCAACCTGGAACTTGTGAATGGCCCGAACGGTTACGGCGGCTGGGCGGGTAATACGCCTTTGCAGAACCTCGTGGATGATTATGAGATGATGGACGGTACGAAAATCACCGATCCTAAGTCGGGTTACAATCCCAAAGAGCCTTACAAAAACCGCGACCCGCGCCTGACTATGACCGTGTTGTACAATGGCGCAGCTTACCGCGAGCGCAAAGTAGAGACATTCGTGCCCGGCGGGCAGGACAGTAAGGACGGTAACGAAAACTGGAATACCACCAAGACGGGTTACTATGTGTACAAGTTTATCAATGACCAAAACCCGATCCGCAATGCGAACCAGACGGCTACTCAGCCCTGGAAATACCTTCGCTATGGCGAAGTCTTGCTGAACTACGCCGAAGCCCGGAACGAAGCGGCAGGCCCGGACGCGACCGTTTATAGCGCTATTAACCAGATACGTAAACGTGCCGGAATGCCCGATTTGCCGGCTGGCCTCACCCAGGCGGCCATGCGCGAGCGCATCCGCAACGAGCGCCGCGTGGAGCTGGCATTCGAGGAGCACCGGTTCTTCGATGTCCGTCGCTGGAAAATCGCCAATGTGACCGAAAATGTGCCTGCTTACGGCGTACGACCCGAGAAGAAGCCCGACGGTTCTATCGAGTATGTAAAGATCATCGCGTTGGAAGGGCGGAAGTTCCAGGACAAAAACTACTGGCAGCCGATCCCGCAGAGTGAAATCCAGGCCTCGGGCGGGGCATTGAAGCAGAATGCCGGGTATTAACCTCCGTTTTTGAAAAACATTAACCTGAAAATCATTCAGTATGAAAAAATTATTTTCAATGCTGAACGGGATGGCGCTAGGCC
>DATMSL010000550.1:0-17413 GCA_035565435.1 Dyadobacter sp.
GTCTGCACTACCTTTATGAAAGTGATAATCGAAAAGCCAGAGACAAATCAATACTGTCTCTAAACAGATGGAAAAGATGCTTTGGATCAAAGACACTCTGAATGACCCAGATGCAGTTTTGAAGAAAGGATGGGATAGAGACAAAAAAGTTTACGACGGCCTCCGACGTGTTGCGTTTATCACGGATAGTTACATTGTGGTAATCCGAATCACAGTACATTTGAGAGGAAAATTCGTCACTGCTTATGAAATCCGGTCCGAGCGGACCATTCAAATTATTCAAAACAGCCCTGACTGGATCAGCTCCGATTTTTTCACGTCACCCCTCATACAACGCCGCCATCTTCTTCCTGAAATCCTCTGGTGCGTACCCTGTTTGTTTCCCGAAAAACCTTGTAAAATAGGCCGGCTCGGAAAAACCGAGCTCGTAGCTGATTTCCTTGATCGGTTTGCGGACGTAGCCGATTTCGCGCTTGGCTTCGAGAATGAGGCGTTCGTTGATTATCTGGCTGATGGTTTTGCCGAATGTGCCGCGGGTCAGCTCGTTGAGGCGCTTGGCGCTGAGTGAGAGCTCGTTGGCGTAAAATTCGGCTTTGCGCTGCTTGCGGTAATTGGTTTCGATGGATTCCAGCAGCATTTGCAGGCGCGGGTCTAGCGGGACGGCCTCACCGGGCGCGGGGTCGCCTGTTTCTTTTTGAAGATCAATGCAATGCAAAAACCAGCTCCGGAGATAGGCTTCGAGGATAGCCGGGCGCCGGGTGTCGTCATATTCAGTGCGGATGAGATCTAGCAGCGTGTTCAGAATGGATAGACGGCACTCGGGTATGATGACGGTAAAATTGGTGGAATATTTGAACAGTTTAAAAATATCGTTACCAATGAGCCGCTCGAAAAAATCTTTGGAAATAGCCATCAAAAAGCCGCATTTGCCGAGCTGGTCCATCCCGTGGACCTGGTCCGGCAGCAGCAGAAAAACCTGGTTGCGAGCGATTGGATACCTGTTAAAATCAATGGAATGCGCCTGCCCGGGTTCAACGTCGGTGAACCACAGCAGTTCGTAAAAGTCGTGACGATGGAGGCCGTTGAAGAAATGCGCGTCGCCGTCTTCGATCGTAGCCATCGCAAAAAAGGCATCACCGAGGTCGTGCAGGGGAAATTCCGTGCGCTGCTGCTCCTCGATCGTCTTACCACCGGTATAATCCATATCCTTTCCCACTTCTTGTTGTGCTTCGCGGCCTCAAATATCGGCAGCGGACACAGTTCCTGCAAAACACAAATCCCCGCCGGCCATGCGGTACGACGGGGTTTGTAGTACTTCTAAACCCAAACTATTTGACCTTAATAATGGCGGTAATAGCCCCGCCTTCGACTTTGAGGCCTTGCCTGGCGGTGGCAGTGGCGATATCCACTGTGTACACCCAGCTACCGGCATCGGTGTTGATACCTACAAAGACGCTCTTTTTATCATCGCTGACAGTATTGTTGTTATAGGAAGCCGACGACGATGCGAAAGCTTCCGGCGCACCGGTTACCCATGTGAATGTCTGATTATGAGCGTCGGCAATGGCGAGCTTCTTGTTTCCTGATGCCTTGCCCAGGTCACCGTACATATAAAGCAGGAACTTGCCGCTGCCCAGGTAGGTCTGGTTAGCAATTTTATAACCGCCTGATTTTTCCTGCACATTGAAGAAATAGCTCTGGTCGAACTCGGTAGTGCCTTTTTTAATACGGACAAATGCCGATGGCTTGGTGGAAGTAGCCGCCCCGCTGTTGGTAGCCGACGCGGGGGAGAACGCATACACATCCCCGTTTTCGTCTACCGAAAGGCCGTTATTGAAATACGAACCGATGAAACTGGTACGGTTATCCTTGATCACCTTGTCGAGCGTCATGGCCGGGTAGCTGAACACGGCAATCCAGCTGCTGTCGGGATAGGCGGTGCCGAAAACGTCGGGAGCAGCGCCTTTGATGCTCATGTAGGGAGCGAAAATCTTGTCGCCTACCTGCGTAGCCCACGTGAAGTGCGCGCGCTCGCCATTACCCGCGAGCTTTACGATGTTCACCTGGCCTTCACCTACGATTTTGGATTGATCTGCATTAATGCGGAACCAGGAAGCACTTTCGTTGCCGCTTCTCGGCACCTTGATGGTCAGGATATCGTCGCCTGCCGGTGCAAAAACCTGAACGGTTTCGCTTTGAAAATCAGATGTTTTTACGAGCCCGCCTTTTTCATCCAATGCATAAGTAGTAACCGCACCCGGGTTGCCCTGACCATACAAAAGGCTGAAAAACTTGCCCTTATGCGTCAAATAGTAGCGATAGGAACCGTCCTGCTCGATGCCCTGCCCTACCGTGCTGATGGTACCCTGCGAAAGATCGCCGGTGGTGAGGAGATAATCCGCAACGCCTTGTGAACCGATCGGCGCCGATGCTACCACGTAGCGCGACTGGGTTCCGGTACCTGGCTCGGGGGTCGGGTTGGTCGTGTCGTCATCGCTGCTGCACGCGCCCAGAGCGACGCCCATACCCACTACGAAAAACCACTTCAAATATGACTTTTTCATTTTATGATTTTGATTGAATTATTGAATTGTTAAAGATTATTTACTGATGAAATAGCGCAGTTTGGCATAAAAACCACGACTTGGCTTCTGCAAGCTGAAATTATCGAATAGCTTCGCGTCCAGCAGGTTTTTGCATTCCAGCGAGATGTTGTACCTGCCATCAGCCATAGCATATACCAGGTTCACATCGTGACTTAACTGTTCCGGAATATCCAGCTTGTCGTTCCCCAGGCTCGGCCAGTAGAGGTAATAGGCATGCACGTAGAGCAGGTTATAGCCGAGTGTAAGCGTGTTGCCTTTCTTGCCGAGGTCTTTGAAGAAAACCGCAGCATCCGCATTACCGAACAGGAACGGCATGTTGGGGATGCGGTCGCGGTAGAGCGGGCTCTCAGTCGTATAGCCCTCCTCGAACCGCGTGTTGTTGCGGAGATTTTGGTACGTGAGATTAGCCCCGGCTGTGAATAGCTGTCGGAACGAGTAACGCACCTCTCCGTCGATGCCGAAGTTGGTCACATCGGCCAGGTTATCCATTACTTGCTTGGTCTGGTTGGCATTCAGGCGCGGGCGGATAAAGCCCTGTGCGTCGCGGTAGAGCACATTTGCATCCACACTGAACCGGTGCACGCGGTTGATCGCGCCGTTGTAGCTGAAACCGAGGTTATAGTTGTAGCTCGTCTCAGGATCGAGGTTGATATTGCCTTCCAGGTTCAGAAGATCGCCGAAAAGCTCATCAGTTTCGGGCAGGCGGTAACTTTTTTCAAATGAGCCTTTCAGCTGGAAATTTTTGAATAGAAAATAGGTAGAGGCAATGCCGTAACCCAGCTTTTCAAAACCGTTTTTCTGAACTAAAAAGGCCTCATCGCCCCAGTTGCCGGTCGGATTGTAGGAAACGGAGAACTTGTTGTTCTGCGAGAAATGTTTGAGGAATAAAGAGGTGTTCCAGCGCTCATTATAGTCAAATTTATAACCCAAACCGAGCACATTCTTCCGGTTCACACGCGGCTGCTCGTACTTGGCCGATTCGGGAAAAAGCTCATCCTCCCCTTTGCGATTGAATGTGTTGAATACATTATTAATCGTCACCGAATGGCGCTGATCGATCTGGTAAGTCACATTGGCCGTAGCCAGGCCGTTGTTGTTCCGGAATTTGTACAGCGACCGCTCGCGTTCGCTGCCGTTCCCTTCGTATTGCTTGAATTGCTGAAACCAGTTGTAGCGGCGGTACACCGTATCTACATTCTGTTCCTGGCCGAGATTATAGTTGGCCGAGATATTGACATTCAATCCTTTAACAAACAAATCCTTCTTCTGGTATTTCAAACTCGGCATCACAATGTTGCCTTTGCGGTGCCATTGCCCGAAAACACTCACCATCCGCGCGCCCGTCTGGATTTCGGCTTTGTTTTTACCCAATGTAATCCCCAGCAATAGCCGGTCGGCAAACTTCTTGCCTACCACGCCCACGTTCGCGATCACGGTTTCATTATGGTACGTATCGTGGAACCTGCGCAGGCGCTGGTTGCGGAAATACTCGCCGGTATTCACATCCGCCACATCGACCGTGATCCAGTAGTTGTTGTCCGAATAATTCTGAAATGCATTTAGCTGAGCCGTGAAGCCATTTTTCCCGGTGTATCCCGCATTAATCGTCGTGCGGTGGGTATTGAACGAGCCGTAAGAATAGGAAGCATCGAGGTAGCTGTTCTGGCGGGTGTTCGTTACGATATTCACCGCCCCACCCAGGGCATCCGAGCCCAGCCAGATCGGCACCACGCCTTTGTAGACCTCCACACGCTCGGCGAGGTTGATAGGGATATTATTCAGTTGAAATGAAGAACCGAAATTATCCATGGGCACGCCGTCGAGGAAGAATTTCACCTGGCGGCCCGTGAAGCCATTGAGCGAGAAATTCATGTTCGAACCCACGCCCCCGCTCTCCCGTACACGCACGCCCGACACGCGGTCGAGCGCATGGGAAAGGTCCAGGGTGGAGTTTTGAAGTTTTTTGGCGTCGATGGCCGTCACATTATAAGCCTGGCGGTTGATCTCTTTCGTCTCCGTCCGGCCGATCACCGACACCGATTCCAGCTCGCGGCTTTCGGAAACCAGTTTGGCATTGTGTTTGAAATACTCTCCGGCCTTGAGGGTGATATCTTTGGTTTGTGTTTGATAACCCATAAAGGAAACCAGCAATTTGTAGGAACCCGGCCGAACGCGCTCGATGGTGTACTTTCCGTCGGCGGTGGTAAAGGTGCCGTGCGAAGTTCCTTTCAGGCTTACGGAAGCGCCGGGGAGCGTTTCGCCGTCCTCCGATCTTACCTGCCCGTGGAGGGTAACATCCGCCTGCTGGGCAAAGGCGACGAACGACAAGGCACAAAGAAGCCCGGTATGCAGAATTTTACTAATTTGCATTGCTTTAAATGTTACAACGTTTTAAGTATTGCGCTTCGGCGCAGCAAAAACGGGTGGGTACCAGCCATCCGTTTTTATCAATAAATAGACTTATTCTAAATAGCACCGCAAAAGTAGCCACCCGGAGACAGTTACGCTTATACAATCTGCCGGTTTAGCTGGACAATTTGAACATTCTCTGATACCGGCAATCTCCCGGCTTGCAAATTCTGATCAGGCTACCGAGCTCTATCATGGGTGATGGTCTGATTCTGGACTAGCGACTATATGATCATTGGACTATCGGGCACGGAAAAGGCGCATTTATATTTGCCTAAATCACCAAACCCGACGAACAATGCGAACTATTATTTTTCTGCTGCTGGCATTCGCCTCCATCCCATCCATGGCACAACACGAGCATGCCAAAACCCCTGCCGCTACCGAACCCTTCCAGTTTCAGGGCGTCCGCAGCGAATGGCTCACCGACGCCGGCCTGAAAGGCTACAAACTCGAATCATCGGTAATGACCATCGCCCCCGGCGCGACAGACACCGTAAGCCACCGCCACGACTGCGACCTATTCGGTTATGTGCTCGAAGGCGAGGTGCAGATCGGTCTCGATCACGCGGCCCCGGTTCTTTACAAAACCGGCCAGATGTTTTTCGAAAAAAGAAATGTCCTGCATTCGCTGGCGGCCAACCCGCTCCCTAACAGGCCGTCGCGCGTGCTGCTGTTATTTCTCATTAAAGACGGCCGAAGCTCCTACACCCCGGAGTACCCTGCAACGACCAAGAAATAACTGATAGCCGCACCAAGAGCAAGGCAACATACCAATGAAGTTGAAACAATTACACAGAATTTCCGGGATCGTGATCGCTGCGTTTCTCGTGTTACACCTTAGCAACCACCTTTTCGCCCTCGGCGGTCCGGCATTGCACATTACGGTCATGAAATATTTCCGGATAGTGTACCGGTTCCCGCCGATGGAAGTGCTGCTGCTGCTTTGCGTTGCGTTCCAGATTATCAGCGGGCTGGGGCTGGTTTTTACAAAAGGGTTCAGAAGGCTGCCGACCTATGTGATCGCGCAGGTGGTTAGCGGCATTTACCTGTCGCTCTTTTTGATCAACCATGTGAAAGCGGTGCTGCTGGCCCGATATGAATGGAATGTCGAGACGGATTTCTACTTTGCCTCGGGTGTAGCTGTCCGATACCCCGAGAAGCTGTTTTTTATCCCTTACTATACTTTTTCGGTGCTTTGCGCCTTCACGCACATTGCATGTGCGCATTACGCGCGCAGAACGGAGCTTGCAACGGTGCCCGATGCAGGCGGCCGTTTCAGAAGAGAGGCTTTTTGGATTTTGGGAGCAGGCGTAGTCGTGACGGCCCTCATCATGGGATCATTCACGGGACTATTTTATCCATTATAGCCGGAAGCCGGCCGGTTAATGCAAATCAATGGCAGCCGCACCGATCATTCAGAAGCGGGTACGGCTGCCATTTGCAGTATTTCAATTAGTATTTCAAACTTTTCAAATAAGCGATCGACTGCGGTACTTGTGTCGCGTAGCTTGGACTTTCATCCTCAATATAGTAATGCTTCAGTCCCGCTTTCCGCGCTGCTTTGAGCACGGCAGGAATGTCGATCTGGCCGGTACCCAGTGCCACATCGTTCTCCACCGGCGTGCCGCCCGACATATTGCCTACTATGCCTTTTTTCAAATCCTTCATGTGCATGAGTTTGAAACGGTCGGGATATTTGCTGATTAACGCCGCGGGATCCTGGCCGGGAAAGAATGTCCAGAGCATATCAAGCTCGAAACTGACGTATTTTGGATCGGTTTTTTGGATAATATAATCCATGAGCGTACCGTCGCCGTGCTTCTCGAACTCGTACCCGTGGTTGTGATAGCAGAACGTTAGGCCAAACTCTTCTTTCAGCTGCTTACCGATCTTGTTAAAATCCGCAACCGTCTTTTCGGCCATTTCGAGGGTAAAAGGCCCTTTATGTGGCACCCAGGCCACACGCACGTAACTCGCGCCCAAAGCTTTGGCATTATTACCTACTTCCTGCGTTTTGTTCAGCGCATCGTCGTAGCCCACCCCAAACGACGAGCATTTGATCCCGCGTTCGTCGAGCAGCTTGCGGAGCTCCGGGGCTGTCTTGCCAAACAGGCTCGAAAACTCCATGTCCGTAATTTTCAGCGCCTTGATCGTATCCAGGGTAGCCGCGGTATTTTTGGAAAGACTCGTCCGGAATGTATATGAAACCATCCCCGGCTGATCCGGAAAAAGGGGCTTTCCTTTCTGTGCCGAAGCTGAATATCCGCAAGCCAATGCCGCGAGGAGCGCCCCGTGGAGCGCGGCGCGGAGCGTTAAATGTTTGATTTTCATGAAAATTGATGGTCAGGTTTATGAGGCTGTGAATTAATAAAATTGAATATTCATAAATTTCCTACGGTGATATGCCTATGACGAAAAACCCCGATACTCACCCCATGGTCGACAATCTACAAGTATTACGGTGCTCTGCACCTATTCGTTAAGGCGCAGAGCGCCGCAATAGTATAAAAAATAGCCTAAAATTGAACCTAACCGGCGGTGCAGCGCACCGCAAGATTTGTTTTTAACGACACATCCCGGGGTTATGTCATTCATCTTTTTTCAAAAATGCCTCCGCATACCGCCGCCCCAATTCCCGGGCGGATGGCGTATCGAAATGTGTGTCATCGCCTTTGTGTGTCAGGCCGGATGCGGAGGCCAGGCTGACCAGCTTTTGACCTTTGGCATAATCCGCGATAATCTGGTTGATCACTGCCGCCTCGGGGTTCTTTGCGACATAAAAATCTCCCAGCGTTCCCACCACCAGCGGTACATTTTCGGTGTGCGTATCCCGGCGGAGCCGTTTAAAGAAATCGGCCAGCTTCGCGGCGTAAGCATCTTTTTTCCCGGGTGAACTGTCGGATTCGCCCTGGTGCCAGATAATGCCCTTGATCGTCCCGCGCTTCTGTGCTTCCTTCACACGGGCGAGCATTTCGTCGTAGGCGTAAATGCCGGTTTGCTCATGTTTGGCACCGGGCTGCCAGTCGTCGATACCGCTGCCGCCTACGGCACAGGGAATAAGTCCAATCGGCTGATCGGGGGACTTTCTGAGGATTTCCTGCGCGAAAGTGAGGCCGGGGCCCACTCCTACCACGGCTGGTTTGTCCTGATGCAAAGGATCGGCGGCGATTTTCCATTCATTTTGGCGGTTAATGGCCCATATTTTCGGCGAATTCGGCTGAGACGCGGCATCCGTCGTGCCTCGCCCGGCCATGTTCGATTGGCCGATCAGCAGGTAAAGGTCCATTTTATCAGGAACGGTTTGCCCGAAGGCGGCAGTGGCACCAACCAACAGGCCTAGCAGTATTTTCAAGGGTTTCAATTTCATCATCATGTTTTCAGGGAATTCAACATTGGCAATACCCAAAAGCAAAATGCCCGGGATATTTAACATCCCGGGCATTCGGCCCCGGCGGGGCCACCTGTTATTCGTTCGTTTGAATTACATTACCGTTTGTCCCACCATACCTTCGACACATACGAATCGCCCTTCGACAACCTGCCAACCGCCTGCTCATAATTCGCCTTGTTCAAAAGCGCCTCGCGGGACGAATAGATCGTCCTCCGCGGAATGGTACCGCCCGTTGATCCCTGAAACGGCCCGGGTTTCAGCGCCGGGTAACCCATTCTCCGCCATTCGATAAATGCTTCGTAGGAGCGGCCGAAGAGCTGTATCCATTTCTGGGTGCCTATTTTTTCCAGTTTCTGCTCTTTGGAAAGGCCGGTCCAGGATAGTTCTTTTTCAAATGCAGCCGGCACTGTCGTCACATTGTAGGGCGCCTGCGCTAATGCCGCTTTCACACCATCCTGATAGTATTTCTCGGCTTCCGCGGCCGTCCCACCCCAGCCTTCGAGCGCAGCTTCGGCCTTGTAGAAGGACACGTCGGCAAATGACATTACCATGCAGGGAATCGCGGGGCTATACTCCCGGTTGAAGAACGTGAGCGTTGAAACCGTGCTGTAATCGTCTTTGATAATGGTTTTCAACAACTCGTCCGTCAGCGCGACGCCAATGCCCTTGTACGCGGGCGTGCCCGCCTTCACGGAGTTCACGCTCGGCTGCGCGATGCGTGGCAGGCGCGGATCTGCGCTGGTTACGAGCTGATTAACAAACGCATCGGCGAGGTATTTCAGATCGGGGCTACCGGCGAGGAACTGGTTCAATACGGGGTGTACGTTCGCATTGGTGGCATTGTTATAGGTCGGTACGGTAGCATCGTCGGCCGCGCTTTCGAGGAGCGGCTGGCCCATGGCCTCAGTAACCGTTTTTTGTGCCAACGCCGGGTCAGCGTAGCGGATGCGCATTCCCAGCCGCAGTTTCAGCGAATTGGCATACTTCTTCCATTTATTAATGTCTCCCTTGTAATAAAAATCCGCGCTGCCGTAGCTTGCATCGCCAAGCGTAAGCTGTCCGATGGCTGCATTCAGGTCATTAATCAGCGATTTGTAGATCGATTCCTGCGTGTCAAATACAGGCTTGGTATTCACATCCGAAGGCCCTAGCGCGGTGCCGGAGTATGGAACGTCACCGAAAAGATCGGTAAGCCGTTGCCATACCGAAATCTCGACAATGCGGGCGATCGCCAGCTTGCTGCGGCCGCTCGGGTCATTTTCCTTCCCTTTCAAAACTTCATTGCGAACCTGGCTGATGTTCCGGATCAGCGTGTAATGCGCGTCCCAGGTATTGTTGTCGCTTTGCTCAATATAGCGCGAGCTCGACACCAGCACACCTCCCGCCCAATGCTGGATCCACGACCCATACTGGCTGTTGGGCACTTCGTAACCTTCCGAAAATGCGGCATCCTTCTGCACTTTCGAAAGCAGCAGCCCCGGATCCACGGTGGTGACGGATGTAGGCGGTGTATTGATTTCCTCAAAATCGCCGGTACAGGCCTGTGTCAGGCATATCGCACCGGTGAGCAGGATAGATGGGATGATATTTTTCATTTCTCAAAAATTTCCGGTTTGAACAATTACAACTCCACATTCAGGCTGACCCCGAAATACCGCAGCAATGGCAGAGCGGTAGATTCGAGTCCCAACGACGAGTTATTGACATTAAAAGAAGAAGCCTCGGGCGCGAAACCTTCCGTTTTACGTTGCAGGTAAAACAGGTTACGGCCGTAAATACCCGCCCGAATGCTCTTGAACGGCGTCCGGCTGATGATCGCGTTGGGCAGCTGATAGTTCAATGTGAGTTCTCTGAACATGATGTAGCTCGCGTCGTTGAGCATTTCCTCGGGGATCACATTGTCCTTGTCGGGCGCCACCACGTTCCAGTAATCCTGCGCGCGCACCTGTTTGGTATTTGCCTGGCCGGTGCCTACCCAAGTTCCATTGTCGGATTTGGAAGCCACCACACCGTCGGCCACATAGGTACCGTCACGGCCTGGCAGTGTCTTTTTAATCGTTCCGTAGACCAGTTCCTCACGCAAGCTCTGCGAATAGATCTTGCCGCCCTGGCTAATGTCGAACAACCCCGAAAGGCTGATACCCTTGTAGCGGAATGTGTTGTTGAAACCGCCGATCCAGTTCGGCAATGCGTTACCGAGCTCATAAAGGATCTTGGAATTGGATTTCAGAGGCAAGCCGGTCGTCGGGTCGATGAGGCGGTTGCCATGATCGTCGCGGAGCCATTGGAAGCCGTTCCCGATGAGCGTGCCAAACGGCTTGCCCGGCTCGGCTACGACGTTCACACCGCGGTCGGCACCGAGCACATAAGTATCCACACCCTCGGCCAATGCCACTACCTGGTTACGGTTTCTGGAAAAATTGAATGTCGCATCCCAGCTGAACCCATCGGCAGTTTTAACAGGCGTACCGTTCAGGGTCAGTTCCACGCCCCGGTTACGGATTTCGCCGGCGTTGATCCTCCGTGAGGCAAATGTACTCGACGGCGGCAGGGGCACGTCGAGGATCTGGTTTTTGGTAGATGCATTATAGTATGCGACTGCCAGCCCTGCACGGTTCTTGAAAAAACGCGCTTCCACGCCGAACTCGATGGAGGTCGTCAGTTCGTTTTTCAAGTTGGGATCGGGAATGGTCGACGAAAACGAAGCCAGCGGAACACCGCCATGTGCAACCTGATCGAGCGAATAAGTACCGGTCAGCTGGTAGGGCGAGCCCGAGCTACCCGCCTGCGCCACGGAGGCGCGGAGTTTCAGGAAACTCAATGTATTGCTCCGGATATTGAATGCATCGGTCACGACGAAACTCGCACTCACCGCCGGGTAAAAGAAGGAATTGTTGGCAGGCGACAGCGTCGAAGACCAGTCATTACGTGCCGAGAAATCGAGGAAGAGATATTCCTTATACCCTACCTGTCCCGACAAATAAACCGAGTTGATCGACGATTCCGTGAGCCCGAACACGTAAGAGTTGATCAGCGTGTTGTTGATCGCATACAAGCCGGGCACAATGAACTCGGTACCGGTATTACCCGTCGTGCGGGAATAGAATTTCTGGTGGTTGGCACCGAGGTTCAGGCCGAGTGAAATGTCTTTTGTCAGTTGCGGGGTCAATGAGAGTAAAATGTCGCTGTTGTCCTCCCGCACGCGGGTAACCTGCTCGGAAATATCGCCATTGCGGTTGGCGCTTTGGTAAGTGCCTTTTTCGCGGTAGCGCAGACGCTGATCGGTATAGAAATCGGTCCCGGTTTTGGCCGTCAGGCGGATCCAGTCGTTGAACTGGTAGCTCAGGCGGATCAAGCCGAGCAGCCGCTGGCGGTCATCGGAATTACGGGTATGGTCGACGGTCCAGTAAGGGTTCGCCGTCGATGAATTGGTCGCATAGGTCTTTTCCATCCCCACAAACGGCACCGTACCATAGCCAAGCTGCTTCGCCACGTCCTCAGCCGTCCAGGCCGATTGGGCCAGAATGCTCATCGGCATGCTGCGCGGCTGGCTGATGAACAGATAGGCCGGGTTATCGCTCGCATCCGAAACCGTGGGACGGTTTGCACCTTTCTGGCCGATATAGTTCGCTTTCACATCCAGTTCCAACTTCGGTGTGATCTTCGCCACTGTCCGGAGATTCACATTGTTACGTTTCAGTGTATTGCCCGGAGTATATCCGTCGATATCGGTGCGTCCATAAGAAAGCCGGTAATTGATATTGTCATTCCCACCTTCCAGGCTCAGGTTATTGACCAACTGCTTTTCCTTTCTGAAAAAGGTTTGAAAGGTATTGGGCTGAGGTGTAAAACTGAGCACGTTGCCCCACTGGTCCTCATATTGCTGGCCGTCCATGCGCGCACCCCAGCTCGAACGAGTGAAACGATCACGGCCGCCGCTGGCTTTGGGCATCCCCTGGATATTGCCGGCCTGCGCCGCTGCCCAGGTGTATATTTTACCATCGGTACCGCGGAAATGCGTGAATGCACCATCCAGCCCCTGGCCGTACTCATCCTGAAAATCGGGCAGTACCAATGCGTCACCTATCGAGTAGTCGACACCGTATTTAATGCCAATACCCTTTCTCGACTTGCCTGATTTGGTGGTGATCAGCACCACTCCATTACTTCCCCGCTGGCCGTACAATGCGGCGGCATTAGGTCCTTTCAGCACGGAGATCGACTCCACATCTTCCGGGTTAATGTTTGAAATACCATCCCCGTAGTCGATCCCGCCTGTTGAAGAGGGCGAATTGGGATTGCTATTATCCATTGGAATACCGTCGATCACGTAAAGCGGCTGACTGTTGCCGACAAGCGAATTGGAGCCGCGGATCACTACCCGCGACGAGCCCCCGGCCCCATTGGCCGAGCGCGTCACCTGCACACCGGCCATCTTGCCCGCCAGCGTGGTAGCAAGATTAGCTTCCTTGGCGGTACTGACCGCGTCCCCGCCTATTTCCTGCACCGAATAACCCAATGCACGCTTATCACGCTTGATACCCAATGCGGTAACCACTACTTCCGAGAGATTCTGAGTGTCTTCGGCCAGGGTAATATTGATCTCCGATTGCGTGCCCACCACCACTTCCTTTCGTACATAACCGACAAAGGAGAATACCAGCACCGCCGAGGCGTCGTCCACCACGATTTCATATTTCCCTGCTACGTCCGTCGCGGTACCTCGTGTAGTGCCCTTTACGAGCACGCTCACACCAATCAACGGCTCTCCTTTCGCGTCCACCACCGTACCGCGCACAGCCGACTCCGCTACCTCCGTACGCGTTACGGGCGAGAGGGATGCGAGCGGACTGTCTTGCAGCAATGCCGAACTTTCACGGACCGGCGCAGCATGGCTATCCTTTTTGCGACGGTCTTTCGAAGCCAGCAGCACGTACGTATTTTCTTTGATCTTCTTGTATTTCAAACCCGTGGAGGCCAGCAATGCATCCAGGTTCTGTTCCAGCGTTCGGGACGGGTTGACCGCAGCGGATGAAACTCTCAAATCGTCGAGCAGCTTTTCTTCGAAGAGAATATCGGCGCCATAGCTCTCTTTCAGTTTCAGCAATGCATCGCGCAGGCGTACGGGCTGGGTTTGCTGCGTTTCGGTCTGCAAAGGGCGGGCCGATGCCAGCAACTGCCCGAATCCCGGCGGAGGGCATAAACTGAGCATGGCGTAAAGGCCAAATGCCTTTGCCAGGGGTACATGTGGGTTCATGGTAGCGTTTGGGTTAGTTAAAAGATCTAATTGGTATCAGTTGAATCGGGGACAAGCCGCACCTGGTCGTCGCCGACCAGCACGCGCATATCAAGCATTTCGGACAGCACCGACAGCAGCTCGTCGGCCTGCCGGGCTTTGAACGTTCCGGTAACCTGTCGCGCGGCCAGCGCAGGATCGGCCACCACGATTTCCAGCCCGAATACCGCATTCAGCTCGCGGCTGGCATCGGCAATGGTGGTTTGGTCGAAATGGAAATGATGCTCCTGCCAAACCGCCGGATCTCTCAGCTCGGTGACGGTCAGCGGTTGAATGGCGATCTTGCCATCCGTTGCGACGGAGGCTTTTTCACCGGGCTTCATATCGAGCGGTTCGACCATTTCCGGTGACGAAATCTGTACTTTGCCCTTGCTCAAAACCACCTGGGTACCTCTCTTGCGGGTATACACAAAAAACTCGGTTCCAAGCACGGTCACCTTCCCCTGGTCGGGCGTGTGAACGGTGAACGGCTGGTGGTCGACCTGGTGCGTCACCACAAAACCAGCCTCGCCGGTGAGGTAAACATCCCTCCCGATACTTCCGAACCCCCACCGGAGGAGCTTCAGATCGGAGTTAGCCAGAAGCGATACGCGGCTCCCGTCGCTCAGCTGAATGATCCGGCTTTGGGCATAGCCCGTGCGGTAATGCCGGTAAAGGAACGCATCGCGGTAATAATACCCGCCTGCTCCTGCCATCAACAGAACAGCGGCGGCTATACTTAACCAGTTCCGCCATGGCAAGGATGGTGAACCGGCGACCTCTGCATTGGGGTTGTTTTCGTTGGCGAACGGCTCTTCCAGCAAGGCCTGTACATTTTTAAAAGCCTCCCCTACATCCGGCAAAAATTGCGGGTGGCTGTTTTCCCATTCCTGTAACCATTCGAAATAGCGCTCCGTATTTCCCGGTTCGCCCAGCCATTCTTCGATGAGCTGTTTTTGCAGCACGGTGGCCTGGCCCGAGAAATAGGTAAAGAGCATTTCTTTGGATAATGGTGTGTTCATGCTTTTAGCTTGTCAGTTTTGTTTCAATGATCGGCGCAATACGCTGAGCGCCTTTGATATGTGCCATTCCACGCCCTTTACCGTCACCCCGAGCTTCTCCGCGATTTCCTGGTAAGATTTCCCCTCGAACCTGCTCAGGATAAACACCTTCTGGCATTGGGGAGGCAAAGCCTGGATCGCCCGTTCGACTTGCATATAAAGCTCGTCCATTTCCATGATGTGGTCTGGCGCAAGCATATCGGAGTGGAAATCGTCGTCGAGCTCCTCCTGCCTGATCTTGTTGAACTCCCAGCGGAGGTAAGTGAAGCATCTGTTCCGCACCGCTGTGAAGAGATAGGCCCGGAAGGTCGTCGCGATGCAGGTATGCAGTTCTTTTTTCCAGAAATTGAGAAAAATTTCCGTTACCAGGTCTTCGGCGATTTCTTTGTTGTACACAAACCTCGCGGCGTGGCTGCAAAGCGGCTGATAGTAGGTCCTGAATAGCAGTTCATACCCTTTGGCAGCATCCAGCCCAAATGTTTTCCGGATAAAAAACTCCCTGTCGGGCAGCGCATTATCTGGCGCACTCGCCTCCGGCGTTCCCGGTCTCGGGTCAATCGGTCGTTCAGGATTTTGCTCTTCGTCCGGTAAATGTTCGGAAGGTTCGGGTGTCACGGTTCGGGGCTGGGTTTAGGGCTACACCCACAGGACAAAATTTGGAAAGGCTACCCTAGTTCTTCAATAAAAAACTTTCATTTTTTAATTTGCACCCATAAAAATACGATACAATGCGCAAAAGCTTCATCCAAACCAAACCCCACCTCGTACTCCTCCTCGCCTGCCCGATCATTGCCGCTATCGCCTGGATGCGGCGGAGTTATGCAGTCGATGTGCAACTGTACGACACCTTTTATGTGCTTCGGATCGATCTCATAGCGGAATTTCTGATCACGATTATCCTGATTACCAGCCTCCTGTACTGGCTCACGCGAAACCGTACCGGCCTCCCGCAGCTGACCGCCGCGCATGTACTCGCGACGATCGGCATTGCGCTTTACATCACAAGCACAGTAGGTTACCCACCCAACAACGCCGTGGATACCTGGGCGACATTTTCGCCGCAACAATACAAGGAATGGGAAGACATGCGGGTGCGCTTTATGGGCGCGGTAATTACGTTCGGCGCTTTTCAGCTGTTACTGGCCGTGAACCTGATCGTGAAGTGGATAAAAACCGCCTGATAATCCAGGCGCGCACAAGGATGGTTTATTGGCAATAGGGAGGAAAATGCAGATAGTTTGGCGGCTTGCATCAAAGCCACCAGTCCATGAATCTCTTCATTTTTCTTGCATTGTCGGCCTTCGTCGGGGGTGTTTCCCTGTTCGCCGCTTATTTGCAAGTCGCCGGGCGATCCAAATCGCCGGGGCCGGTTTACTCCGTTTCCGGGCCTTTCACATTTCGCAAAATCCTCTTCTTCCTTGCGTGGGCAACGCCTGTTGCGTTATTCTTCTTGGTGTGGGGCGTCACCACGGTCAACATTCCTTACCAGGACGATATCGACGCAATCCTGGAATCTACGTCTGCGATAGCCGAAGGAACTGGTTCACTCCGGGAATTCTGGTCGGCGTTATCCAAGCAGGACGACGAGCGTCGGATTGTGGTTGTCAGATTAGTAGCCTGGGTGATGTATTGGGTAACCGGATCTATTGATTTTCGCCTGCTCGCACTTGCCGGAATTTGTTCTTATCTCGTTTTTCTCAGATTGGTCTTTCTCTGGTTCCGTTCTCAGCAAGACATTTCGCTGGCCCTGTTCCTGCCGGTTCCTTACGTGCTTTTTTCTAATTTCAACTACGAAGCATTGTATTGGTCGATCATCCCATTGCAACAAATTGCGGTATACGTTTGGGGGTTTGCAAGCATTTGGCTGGTTAGTCAAAATACACGTGGAAGCCTGGCATTGGGAGCTGTCCTGGGAATTTTAGCCCTATACTCCGATGTGTCAGGCATATTTATCGGACCTGTTGCCGCGCTGATATTACTGGTCCGTCGGGAATGGCTCGCCGCTACGTTCTGGATATTGCTATTCGGTTTTCTCATCACATTTTATTTTTGGGGACTAACGGTACCCGATTTTCGCCCCACGACTGCTCAAAATTTGTCGTCATGGCGTGAAATGTTACTAATGGCGGTGGCGATGCCCGGTATGATTGCCGACGTGATGTTAGACAAAAGCGACTCTACAAGGTTAGTTTTCTCCGCTACTGCAGGAGCCGGGAGTCTTTCACTTGTCGGGGTCAGCGCATTCTTGTTCAGCAAAAAACTGATGAGAGCCCAACACGCGATTACGCCAAGCCAATGGTGGCTGGCTGGCTGCGTTCTTTTCTTGCTGGCAACCTTCTTTGCCCTTGCCTTCGGGCGTGCTGCCTTCGGTGCGCAAACCATTTTACTAAGCAGATACAAGCATATTTTTACATTTTGGGCGACCTTCAACTATCTGCTTTTACTTCAACAACCCGCAGTTCGACGAGTCCTTAGTCGACGCATGATCATTTTGCAAATCAGCGCCGTGATCTACTTTGGAAGTAGTTACTTTCTAACATGGGCCGATATGATGTATTTCAGGAAAACCATTCAGATAGACGCTTATGGCTGGACAAAAAACAGGGAATTCCCTTCGGCACCGATTTACATCACTGTCAAGGAGACTGTCGATTCGATTTTCGAGAGT